>DASWNB010000380.1:0-3301 GCA_036399455.1 Flavisolibacter sp.
TGCGCTTCAACGAGATCACTTCCTTCGTGGAAACCACCTTCAAGCACATCTCGGAAAGCAAGAACCTGCGCTTCAATATCGAAATGGACCCGCAGTTGCCGGACAAGCTGGAGACCGACATCCAGCGTCTCAACCAGATCCTCAAGAACCTGCTGTCCAACGCCTTCAAGTTTACCGAAAAAGGCGAAGTGAGGCTAAGGATATACGAAGCGAAAAAGAACTGGAAGCAAAGCAATCCCAGCCTCGACAATGCCCGCCACGTGGTAGGCTTCGAGATCAGGGACACCGGTATCGGTATTTCGAAGGACAAGCAGAACATCATCTTCGAAGCCTTCCAGCAGGCCGAAGGCTCCACCAGCCGCAAATACGGCGGTACGGGCCTGGGTCTCTCCATCAGCCGCGGTCTTGCCGACCTGCTCGGCGGCTCCATCGAGCTGGAAAGCGAACCCAGTAAAGGAAGCATCTTCACCCTGTACCTGCCCATTGAATACAACCCGCAGCACCAGGTGAAGAAGGAAAAGCAAAGCAGCCTTACCATCAGCGAATACAAGGTGGCTACGGACAACGACGACACCTCCATCCAGTCAGTGCCTACCGTAAAGCTCCCCGAAGTGAGGGACCTGGAAGGCGTGAACGAGATCATCAACGAAGTGGGCGATGACCGAAACGTGATCGGCACCGGCGACAAGGTGGTGCTGGTAGTGGAGGATGATGTCCGCTTTGCCAAGATCATGATAGAAAAAGCGCACGAAATGGATCTGAAAGGCGTAGTGGCCACCAGCTTCGGCGACGTGTTCGACCTGGTGAACAAATACAACCCCATTGCCGTTACGCTCGACGTAAAACTGCCCGACGCCAGCGGCTGGAGGATACTCGACCTGTTCAAGAACGACATCAACTTCAGGCATATACCCGTTCACCTTATCTCGGGTGAAGAGAACCGCCTGTTAGCGATGCAGCGCGGCGCCCGCAGCTTCAACCTGAAGCCGCTCAAGAACGAGGCGCTCGCCGTCCTTTTCGACGACATCACCCACTACTACGACCGCAAGCCCAAGCAGTTGCTGATAGTGGAGGACAACGAGCTGGATTCATCGCAAATTGCCAAGATCATGGAAAACGGCGACCTCATTGGAATAGAGATAGCCGAAAGCGGCAGGCAGGCATTGCAGATGATGCAGGAGAAACACTACGACTGCATTATCGTTGACTTCATGCTGCCTGATATCCCAGGACTTGATTTTGTAACGGAGATCAATGCGCTGAAGAAAATGCACATGACGCCGGTGCTCATCTACTCGGCCAAGGACTTTACGCCGAAAGAGAAAACACAACTGAAGCAATACGCCAACCGCATACTGCTGAAAGACGTGAACTCGCTGGAGCTGCTGCTGGAAGAAACCGTGATGCACCTGCACCTGAACCACCAGGACCTGATGCCGGAGAAGAGAAGGATCATCGAGAACCTGCGCTCCAGGGAAGACGTGCTCACCGGCAAGAGCATCCTTGTGGTGGACGACGACGTGCGGAACCTGTTTGCACTCACCACGGCCTTCGAACGCTACAACATGAAGGTGATCACCGCGGAAAGCGGCCAGGAAGCCATAGACATACTTGCCGAAAACAAGAATATAGACATGGTGCTCATGGACATCATGATGCCCGAAATGGACGGCTACGAAACCACGCAGAAGATCAGGAGGGAGCACAAGAACAGCCACCTTCCCATCATTGCGGTAACGGCCAAGGCCATGAAAGGCGACCGGGAGAAATGCATCGAAGCAGGCGCCTCCGATTACATCACCAAGCCCGTGAAGATCGACCAGTTGCTGTCTCTCATGCGTGTGTGGTTGTATAAATAAGAGTTAATGAGCGTAGAACACAACGATATCAATATAGAGGAAAAGGAGGCGGTGGAGAACAGGCCGCACCCCCCGCGGTCCGACGTAAAGGTACTTGTGGTGGACGACCGTGAGGATAACCTGTTCTCCATCGAAACCATCCTTGAAAGGGACAACTACGACATCGTAAAGGCGCATTCGGGCCGCCAGGCCCTGAAGATCCTGCTGAAGGAGCATGATTTTTCGCTCATCCTGATGGACGTGCAGATGCCGGACATGAACGGCTTTGAAACCGCTACCCTTATTTACGAACGGGAAAAGCTGAAGGAAATCCCCATCATCTTCATTACCGCCCACAACCACGGCGAGGAGCTGCTGTTTAAGGGCTATAAAATGGGTGGCGTGGATTATATCTACAAACCCATCAACCCGGAGCTGCTCCGCTTCAAGGTAAGCGTGTTCGTGGAGCTGTACCGCAAAACGCGGCAGTTGATGCAGCAGGAAAAAAAGCTCAAGGCCACCAACCAGTCGCTGGAAAAAGAGATCGAGGAAAGAAGAATAAACGAAACAAAGATCAAGCTGCTCAACGAGCAGTTGCTCCAGAATAACGCAGAACTGAAAGCCATCAACGAGGAACTGGACCGCTTTGCCTACGTAGCTTCGCATGACCTGCAGGAGCCGCTGCGCAAGATCCAGCTTTTCAGCGATAAGATCGTTCAGCACCTTGGCGAGGAAGGGGCGGTGGGCTTTATCAGCGATCACCTGAAAAAGATCACCAAGGCCTCGGGACGCATGCAGCTTCTCATCAACGACCTGCTGAAATTTTCCCGCCATACCCAGGCGAAGGAAGATTTTGTGGAGGTAGACCTGGCCCGCCTGGTGCAGGACGTGATTTCGGACCTGGAGCCGGAGATAGAAAAGAAGAAGGGCATAGTGCGCCTGGACAGTTTGCCTTTTATCTGGGCCATTCCCAGCCAGATACAGCAATTATTCCAGAACCTTATATCCAACTCGCTCAAATTCTCCCGCCCCGATTGCGAGCCGGTCATAGAGATCTACAGCGAAAAATGCTACGAAACCCTGGTGTCGGGTACCAGGCGCCTGGCGTACAGGATCTACATAAGAGACAACGGCATTGGCTTCGATACAAAATACGCGGATGAAATATTCGTGGTGTTCAAGAGGCTGCACAGCTACCACGAGTTTGAAGGCTCGGGTATAGGGCTGTCCATCTGCAAGAAAATAGTGGAGAAGCACCGGGGCACCATCAGCGCCACCGGCAAGTCCAACGAAGGAGCGGTATTCATCATAACGCTTCCGCAGAACCAGGAGCCCGCTTAGGGAGCGGCGCTCAGTACCTGGCGGGGCAGGAAGCTGTTGTTCATGGAAATATCTTCAATTACCTGGTCGATAAGATCGCGGTTGTCAGTGCCTTCGATCTGCCAGGTTCCTCTTTCATTATG
>DASWNB010000381.1:0-1542 GCA_036399455.1 Flavisolibacter sp.
CTTGCAGCGAGACAAAGGTGGAAAGAACTATATGACTAATTGCAACAAGAAGAAAAGATTCACCTATGAAATTCATTTTAGTAAAATATATAACGGCGTATTATTGCAGCCAGAATGAAAAAACCACAGCTTTTCTTAATGCATTTTGCCGGAGGAAACCGCTATTCCTTCCAGTTCCTGATCCCCCATCTGACAGGCTTCGATGTCATCCCCCTCGAACTCCCCGGCAGGGGGAAACGCCTGGGCGAGCCCCTGCTCAAGGACTTCGGCCAGGCAGCCGAAGACATGTTCCGCCAGGTAAAGCAAAAGCTTTCCACTGCGCCTTTTGTGTTTTACGGGCACAGCATGGGCGCCTACATGGCGCTGAGGGCTTCCAACCTGCTGGAGAAAGAAGGCAGGCTGCCTGTTGCCCTGGTAGTAAGCGGCAACGCCGGGCCCGGCTTACCCGGAAGGGAGAAGAAAAGAAGACACCTGCTGCCCCGCGAAGATTTCAAGGAAGAGCTGAAAAAAATAGGTGGTGTGCCTGCGGAGTTCCTGGAGAACGACGATCTTCTTAATTTTTTTGAGCCTATACTGCGCGCCGATTTCGAGATAGCCGAGGAGCATGGCATGGAAGACGAGCCGCCCACCGGCGCGCCACTCTTTGCCCTTATGGGAAGTGAGGAGGAGAACGCAGGAAAGATAGCCAACTGGTCGCGTTTTACCCGCTCGGCTTTCCGCTCAGACATACTCAGCGGTGGGCACTTCTTCATACAAAAACACCCCCAGCGGGTTGCCTCTGTTATCAGGGATTGCTATACCCGCACCGCCTTTGTGCAGTAACTTCAGCATCCATTGATCACATGCACCCAAAGACCATGAACCATTCTCTCACCGGCCTCCAGGCTTTCAGCCAAATGGCCAGCCGCATCTTTGAGCAGGCCATAAGCGATTACCATATTACCGATTCCATCAACGCCGAAGCAGGCAATCCTTTCGCTGCGGAAACCATTGAGCACCTGCTGTACCACAAATGCCGGATCGATACCGTGCAGTGGCACGTGGAAGACGAGATACGCAGGCCGGACATCGACCCTGTAGAAGCATTGGGCATGAAGCGCCGCATAGACCACCTGAACCAGGAACGTACCATGCAGGTAGAACGGATTGACGATTACTTCCTGTCGCTGTTTGCCAACGTTACTCCACAACCTGCTGCACGCATCAACACGGAAAGCCCCGCCTGGGCAGTAGACCGTCTTTCCATCCTGGCGCTGAAGATCTACCACATGCGTATCGAATCTACCCGCGAAGATGCAAGCCCCGCCCACCGCGAAACCTGCAACCTTAAACTGGCCGTGCTGCTGGAACAGCAGGCGGACCTCTCGCAAAGCATCAACGAACTCCTCGCCGGTATTGCTACAGGAACAACACGCATGAAGGTCTACCGCCAGATGAAAATGTACAACGACGCATCGCTGAACCCGGTACTGTATAAGGGTGCTAAATAAAGCAACAGTTGATGAAGATGATGTTCGCGCTGCGATTGGGATGGCTGCAAGC
>DASWNB010000382.1:0-2424 GCA_036399455.1 Flavisolibacter sp.
GTTTAACGTGTACGAGGCCGTTCACCAGTGCCGGGAGCTGCTTTTGGGATATGGCGGCCATTTTTATGCGGCGGGCATGACCCTGGAGGCGGACAAGGTGGAAGCATTTTGCCAAAAATTTGAAGAAGTGGTCCAGGCGTCCATCCACCCGGAGCTGCTGATACCGGAAATTGTTATTGATGCGGAGATTTCACTGGCCGATATCCGGCAGCCTTTTTACGATATTCTCTGCCAGATGGAGCCTTTCGGCCCAGGCAACCTCAACCCTACTTTCGTGGCCCGGAGGGTGTACAACACAGGCTACAGCAAGGTGGTGAAGGAAAACCACCTTCGCTTCGTGCTCCAGCAGAACGGTGTGAAAATCACGGGAATAGGTTTCAACATGGCGGAAAAATTCTGCCTGCTCACCGAAAACAAGCCCGTAGACATAGTATTCCGCATAGACGAAAACGAATGGAACGGCGAAAAATCGCTGCAGTTGAAGATCATCGACTGCCGGACAAGCGAAGGGTAGAGGGGAAGGCAGAGGCAGAAGGTAGAAGGCGGAAGGCAGATGTAGGGGAATTGGGAATTAGGCCGTCAGATGGATAACTTACACCTGCCTGATCCCAAATTCCTACTCCCCATTCCCTCTACACCTTTTACCCTACGCCTTCTACCCTTTTGCCTCTTTTTAACCAATGTAAAGCTGGAAATTCACGGCAGACCCTTACCTTTGCGCTCCCTTGCGAATACCTCTAAGGCTGTTTGCAGGGTTTTATCTAATTAAATAACCAAAAACAGAGTAATGAACAATTACGAATTGATGGTGATTTTTACCCCGGTTCTGAGCGACGACGAGTTCAAAGCCGCCCAGAAAAAGTACACGAGCCTGGTAACCGAAGCCGGTGGCCAGATTGTGTCTGAAAACCCCTGGGGACTAAAATCACTGGCGTATCCCATCCAGAAAAAGACCACCGGTCTGTACTGGGTGACGGAATTTATTGCGCCATCCGACTTCAATGAGAAGCTGAAGATCCAGCTTCTGCGTGACGAGTCTGTGCTTCGTCACATGGCTACCAAGCTCGACAAATACGCCGTCGAGTATAACCATAAAAAGAGAAGTGGCGTACCAACAGGAACCGAAAGAGTACAGGAGGCTTAATCATGGCAAAAGCAAACGAGATTAAATACCTGACGGCCATTAAAAGCGAGAAGCGCCCGAAGAAATACTGCCGCTTCAAGAAATATGGCATCAAGTACATCGATTACAAGGACGTGGAGTTCCTGAAGAAATTCCTGAACGAGCAGGGCAAGCTGCTTCCCCGCCGCATCACCGGCAACTCGCTGAAGTTCCAGCGCAAGGTGAGCGACGCCGTGAAGAAGGCCCGCCAGATGGCTCTCCTTCCCTACGTAACCGATCTTTTAAAATAAATTTTTAACTCTAACCCCGCCACAGGCGGGAGACAGTTCTCCCGCTGAGGCGGGAGGGTTGGGTAAAACAAACAAACAATGGAAGTCATTTTAATTCAATATGTTGACAATCTCGGCGCTAAGAACGAGCTGGTAAAGGTAAAGAACGGCTACGCCCGTAACTTCCTTATCCCCCGCGGCCTCGCCGTTGAAGCCAACCCCTCGAACCGCAAGCAACTGGACGAAAGGCTGAAAGTAGCCCGGAAAAAAGAGGCCCAGATGCTGGCCGAGTTCAACAGCGTGGTAGCCAAGCTGCAGGAAGCTCCCCTTAAGGTGGGCGCCAAGACCGGCACCAGCGGAAAGATCTTCGGCAGCGTAACCTCCCTCCAGTTGAGCCGCGCTATCAAGGAGCAGAAAGGATACGAGATCGACAGGAGAAAGATCCATATCGTTGATGAAGTAAAAGAACTTGGTACTTACAAGGCTTCCATCGATTTCGGCAACGGCCAGCAGGCCCAGGTCGAATTTGAAGTGGTTGCTGAATAATAGCCCCAATTTTTTATAGAAAGTCTACACATTTTTATGTGTAGACTTTTTCTTTTAAGGAACTCTGCTTTAAAAACTGTCCCGCTTCCCCGGCAAACAGTGCAGGGAACGCTTTTTGTACTTTCTGTAATCTCCCGTAATCATCCATTTTCCTGGTCGCAAAAACTATTACCGCCAACTGACTTGCAGTAAATAGTATTGATTAACTCTTAATAATTAGCGACTATGAAACAATTCTACACCCTTATTTCAAAGACCCTTATTGTGGCGGCCGGGCTGTTTGCCTCGGGCCAGGCCTGTGCGCAAAACGAAACATCCGTAGCTCAGGGCAATTGCCCCGCAGTGACCCAGAACTTCAACAATGGTACGGGAGGATTTACCTCTCCCAGCGTGTATGGCAACGTTACCTTCGACAGCGCCTTTTATTACAATATCACCCCTCGCGGGCTGTGGACCGAACTGGGTTCGCAACTGACACGCGGCGCC
>DASWNB010000383.1:0-14739 GCA_036399455.1 Flavisolibacter sp.
CTTTGGTGGCACGTCCAATGTCGTCACCGGTATAGCTGGGAGGAAGCACGGCGGCGGCTTCCGTCAGGTCTTTTTCCATCTGCGCCCATACCTGCTCCTGCGGCACCTGGAAAGGCCGGTCGGCAGGCTTGGAAGGCTCGAGGATCAGGGGAATATTGCCCCAGATGGTTACAAGGTTGTAGTAGTACAGTGCCCTCAGGAACTTGGCCTCACCCAGGAGGCGGCTCTTCAGGGTATTGTCCATTTCGATGCCGGGCACATTGGCCAGCACCTGGTTGGCACGGTACACGCCGCGCCACTGGTGGTTCCAGGTTTCAGCCTGCACCTCGAAGCTGTACTGCGTAATGTTGTTTGCCCCTATGCTCCTCAACTCGTTCCAGGGACTGGTTGAATAGCCCTGGTCGGAACGCACGTCCATGTAGAAAGGCAGCCAGCGGGAGTAAGCGCCGTTGCGGTAGGCATTGCCGTAGATGGCGTTCACGCCCTGCACCGCATTTGTTGCGCTGGACCAGAAATTCTCCTCGTCCGCCTCGTTCGGGTTTTCAATGTCGAGGGACTTGGTGCAGGAGGCCATCGAAGCGGCTAATCCTGCTATGAATAAGTATTTGAAGTATTGTTTCATTTTGATCTTTTTATTGGATTAAAAACCGAAGTTGACGCCTACGGAAATAATGCGCTGCGCCGGGTATTGGCCGTTATCCAGCCCGCGTTCAAATATGTTCACGCCGGTGATGTCCGGGTCGAGACCTGTGTACTTGGTAAAGGTGAACAGGTTTTGACCGCTCACATATACTCTTCCACCGCTAAAGCCCAGCGACCGCAGCGACCTTGCAGGCAGCGTATAAGCCAGCTCGATGTTGCGCAGGCGCACATAGGAGCCGCTTTCCAGCCAGCGGTCGGTAAAGGGCAGCACGTTATAGGCAATGCCCTGGTCACTCGGCGTGCTGATGGCGATCCTGGGGAAATCGGTATTGGGATTCTGCGGTGTCCAGGGCTGTATGCCCTTGCGGTAGTTGGTGTTCTGGTCCGCACGGTCCACACTGTAGCGGGGCCTGTTGTAGATCTGGTTGCCGAATACGCCGTACCACTGCATGCCCAGCGAGAAGTTTTTGTAGGAGCCGTTCAGTACCAGCCCTGTTTCCAGGTCGGCCCAGGGGCTGCCTACGAATACGCGGTCCTTGTCAAGATCCAGCACGCCGTTGCCGTCGGCATCCACGTAGCGGATGTCGCCTGGCTTGGCCCAGGGCTGCACCTTATGGTCGTCTATTTCCTTCTGGCTCTGGAAGAGGCCATCGGTTTTCAGCACATACCATTCGCCGATAGAGCGGCCGATCTGCGTACGCGCATCACCCAGTTGTATATAGGTCTTGCTGCCGATGTTACCCAGCCCGGTCACTTTGTTCCTGATGGTAGTGACATTAAGCATCGCATCCCACCTGAAATCGCCTACCAGCGGCGCACGGTAAGTGGCGGACAGCTCGAAGCCCCTGTTCTCAAGAGAAGCAGCGTTCACGGGAGGATCGCCGCCGGCATTACCCATGCTGGGAGGCAGGGGAATGTTGGTCAGCACGTCCTCGGTCCTGGCTATAAAGTACTCAGCCACGAAGCTCAGCCTGTTCTGGAGAAAGCTTGCTTCCAGGCCCAGGTTGGCGGTCTTCTTTGTTTCCCAATGCAGGTCCACGTTGGCCAGTTGCGTGTTGATGGCGCCCAGTTGCTCCACTTCGTTCAGGCCAAACACCGCGCGGGGGAAGGGGTTGATGCGGCCGGAGTATTGCCAGGGAGAAAGGAACTCGCTGTTACCCAGCTCGCCGTAGGAAGCACGCAGCTTCAGGTCGCTCATCCAGGGTATGTTGTAAAAGCCTTCCCTGCTCACACGCCAGGCTGCGGATATGGAGGGGAAGTTGGCCCAGCGGTAATCGGGACCGAAACGCGAGTCGCCGTCCCTGCGGAAGGTAAAGCTCACCAGGTAGCGGTCCATGTAGTTATAGTTCAGTCGTCCCAGGTAGCCCAGTATCGCCCACTTGTTTGTAAAGCTGCTGGTAGCGGCGTCGCTGCCCTGGTTCAGGCCCGTAAAGTAATCAGTGGGGCCGGAGTTGATGGGCAGGTTGGATTTCTGGCCGCTGAGGATTTCACGGGTATTGAGCTGGTTGGAGATACCCACCACGCCGTTTATCCTGTGGTTGCCGAGGTTCCTGTCAAAGTTCAGCGTATGCTCGAAGAGGAAGGAGCGGAAATTGGCCCTGTTCTCATCGGCGGTAGCCAGCGGTGAAGGTGTGCCCTGGCGGACGGTGCCGGGGCGGCGGAAGGCTTTGAACCGGTCGAAACTGCTCTCGGCGCCTACGTTGAATTTGTAGTTAAGCCAGTTGAGCAGGGTCAGTTCGGCAAAGATGTTACCCCTTACCTTGAAGTTGTACTGGTCGTGCTGCTGCACGTTCTGCAGGGCAATCACGTTGGCTGCCAGCGTGGGTGCAATGTCATCGCCTATGGCCCAGCCTTCGGGGTTGGTCACGGGGCGGGAATAGCGTGCAGGGTCCTGCACAGGCACCACGGGCGGCATGGCAATGATGTCGCTGAACGGGTTGGTAAAGATGTCCGAAGAAACAATGTCGTCGTGCGTGTACGACATCATCATGAATTCGCCGAACCGGAAGCGTCCGCGCTGGCCGCTGGTGTTCAGGCGGAACGTAGCCCTCTCGAATTCGTTGTCTATAACAGGGCCCGTGTTTTTGAAGTAGCTGCCGGACATATAGTAATTGGCCGTCCTGCTTCCGCCGGAGAAACCTATGTTGTAGTCCTGTATGTTACCGGTGCGCATGAATTCATCCTGCCAGTCGGTATCGATGCCGCTGTTGGAAGTAAGGCTTGCCGGCACGGGCAGCAGCGCATTCAGGTAAGCCTGGCGTGCCATAGGAATGTATTCTGCGCTGTTCATCATATCCCACCTCTTATGGAATTGCTGGATGCCCGTGCGTATGTTGCCGCTGATCTGCATGGGGCCGTCCTTGCCCTTCTTGGTGGTGATGATGATCACCCCGTTGGCGGCGCGGCTTCCGTAGATGGCGGCGGCCGACGCATCCTTCAGGATCTGGATCGATTCGATGTCCTGCGGGTTGAAGTCGGGCGTCGCATCGCTGTACATTCCATCGATGATATAAAGCGGATTGTTGCCTGCAAAGGTTCCCGCTCCCCTGATGTCTATCTTGGCTCCTGCGCCGGGTGCGCCGGTGTTGCGTACCGTTACGCCCGAAGCCAGGCCCTGGATGGATTCCGCCACGGTGGAAGACACGTTGCGGTTGGCCTGCGCCGGATTGATGATACCAACGGCGCCGGTCAGGTCCCTCCTTCTTACGGTCTGGTAGCCGATCACCACTACTTCACTTAAAGAAGCGTTGGTTACCTGCAGCACTTCGCTGATCTCTGTGCCGGTAACGGTGATCTCTCTTCCCTGGTGTCCTACGGAGCTCACCACAAGCACGCTGCCCGAGGGTGCGTCTATGGAGAACTGTCCGCTCTCGTTAGTAATGGTTGACTTTGTTGTTCCCTTAACTGTCACGGTTGCGCCGCTTACGGGCTCGCCAGTGGGGGTTCTCAGTGTCCCCCTGACCGTTTGTTGTGCCCATACGCTCACGCTGAAGAATAAGGCCATGATGATGCATAGCCCCGGAATAAGCAATCGTCTTTTCTTTTTCATTGTTTGCAGTTTAATATGAAAATGAGTGGTGGTTTTTCCCGGATATGGCTTTTGACAGGATGCATTCAGGCAGCGGCGGGTTTCCGCCCGCTGCAATATTTTCAGTGCGGGTTTTCGGGCCTCGCGGTGGATTCCCTGTAAACCAGCACAGGCTCCAGCACCAGTTGGCGCGGGGCTGCCTTTGCAGGTATTTTCTTTTCAATAAGGTCGAAGAACAGTTTTGCCGCAGCCTCCCCCATCCGGGCCGTCTGCTGGTCAACCGACGACAGCGAAGGCGTGATGTACTGCCCGAAGGCTTCGTTGGCAAAGCCAATCACCGCCACGTCGCCGGGTATGGAAAGATCAGCGTCTTTAAGTGCCTGGATGGCGCCCAGGGCGGTAAAGTCTTCCACCGCAAAAACGGCGTCGGGAATGGTGCGGCGGCCGAGCATGGATTGCATGCACCTGCTGCCCGATTCGATACTCACTTCACCATATGTTATCCAGCTTTTGTTGACAGGAAGGCCGTTCTTTTTAAGGGCGTCCAGATAACCCTGGAGGCGCTTACGGAAAATAGATACGTGTTGCTGTCCGCCTATGTGCGCTATGCGGCGGCAGCCGCGGTCGATGAGGTGCTGGGTGGCGTTGAAGGCTCCCAGGTAGTCATCCACCACAACGGAGGGCACGGCCAGCTCTTCGTTCACGCGGTCGAACAGCACCAGCGGCACTCCTCTTTTATGCAGTTCTTTATAATGGTCGAAGCGGGTGGTTTGCTTGGAGATGGAGGCCAGCACGCCGTCCACGCGGGAGCGGAGAAATGTTTCCACGCCTTCCCTTTCAAAATCGGACTGCTCGTTGGATTCGTAAATCAGCACGCTGTAATCTTTTTCCCTTGCCACTCTTTGTATGCCGTGCACGATGGAGCCAAAGAAGTTGATCTCTGCACTGGGGATGATGACGCCGATGATTTTTGTCCTGCCAAGCCTGAGCGAAGAAGCGACCTTGTTGGGCCTGTAGTTGAGCTTCCGGGCCGTGATGCTGACGGCTTCCTTGGTGGCAGTGCTGATGGCTGCATGGCCGTTCAGCGCCCTTGAGACGGTTGAAGCCGTGATATTCAGCTCCCTTGCAATGTCCTGAATGGTTGTCTTGGTGATGGCCCCAGGCATATAGCTATGCAAACGTTTGCATAAAGTTTGGTTTTTTTTAACAAATCACAAAAAAATCTTATTGTAGGCAGAAAGGGGGAAGGCGGAGGGTCGGGAGGAATTTGGAATTAGGGGCTTGCGGCTTTGGTGGTCGTTCTATATTAATATTAAAGTAAACATCCACAAGGGAGTGGAAGACCGTTTGTTGGTGGCCTCTCCCAATTCCCAAATTCCTAATCCCTAATTCCCAACTCCAATTCCCCCCTCTTTCCCCCTTTTTCCGTACTTTCTCGCCCATGAAAGTGGATGGACAGCATTACAGGACGGTATGGCTGGAAGAGAGCCGGCCGGGAGTGGTTTGCGTTATTGACCAGCGCAGCCTGCCCCACCGTTTTGTTACGGAAGAGATAAGGACCGTACGCCAGATGGTGGAGGCTATACGCGATATGCACGTGAGGGGCGCACCGCTTATCGGCGCAGCCGCCGCCTACGGCATGTACCTGGCCACGCTCGAAGCATCCGCAGCCGGTTCATTTTATGATAAGCTGCACACGCTGGCGGCAGAGCTGAGGACCGCCCGCCCTACGGCCGTGAACCTCGAATGGGCCGTGAACCGCCAGTTGGAAGCTATTGCCGGCAGTGATTTTATGGAGGAAAAGATCCGCATCGCAAGGAATAACGCCATAGCCATTGCCGATGAAGACGCGGAGCATTGCAGGCGTATCGGGCTTCACGGGGTCCGCCTGATTGAAGAGATAGCTGCACGAAAAGGCGGCACGGTCAATATACTCACCCACTGCAATGCGGGCTGGCTGGCCTGCGTGGATTACGGCACGGCCACTGCGCCCATCTATGAAGCCTTTGAACGGGGCATCGATATTCATGTGTGGGTGGATGAAACCCGGCCACGCAACCAGGGCGCCAGCCTCACCGCCTGGGAACTGCTCAACCACGGCGTGCCGCATACCGTTATTACCGACAATGCCGGTGGGCACCTGATGCAGCAGGGAATGGTAGATATGGTGATCACCGGCGCCGACCGCGTGACCCGCTGCGGCGATGCCGCCAACAAGATCGGCACCTACCTCAAGGCGCTGGCCGCAAAGGACAACGGCATTCCGTTCTACGTAGCCCTCCCCTCCTCCACCTTCGACTGGAATATCCGCGACGGTCTCAGAGAGATCAGCATAGAAGAAAGAAGCGACAACGAAGTAAAATACGTGCAGGGCCTTTGCGACGGCGAAATAAAACAGGTGCTGGTTACGCCCTTGGGCAGTCCAGCCCTCAACCCCGGTTTTGATGTAACGCCTGCACGCCTCGTCACTGCGCTGGTAACGGAACGGGGCATCTGCGCCGCCAGCGAGGAAGGCATTACCAACCTGTTCGCCGAAAAAAAGCAGCCTGCATGAACGAGGAAGGCGTCATTAAATTCAACTGCCGCTGGATACAATCGGACCCGCCCCCGCCGGACAGCATCACAGAACTCAACCACTGGCGCGACCGCCTGTACAGCCTCCGCCTTATCGGCTCCACGCCGGACGGCATCGGCTATGGAAACATGAGCATCCGCTTCGGAAATGAATTCATCATCACCGGCTCCGGTACCGGCGTATTGCCCAGGCTTGGACCGGAGCACTATACAAGAGTAACAGAGTACGACTTCAACGCCAACAGTCTCACCACCACGGGGCCCATCAAAGCCTCCTCCGAATCACTCACCCACGCAGCCCTTTACGAGTGCAATGAAGCCATCAACGCCGTCATCCATGTACACCATTCTGAACTATGGAAAAAACTTCTGGAGCTCTATCCCTCCACTGACGCCGCCGTTGCTTACGGAACCCCCGGCATGGCCCGCGAGATCAAACGCCTGTTCCAACAAACCGCCTTACCCCAGCGCATTTTTGCTATGGGCGGGCATGAAGGGGGAATCATTTCGTTTGGAAAAGATATTGCCGCCGCCGCGGATGTACTGCTGGAGAAATTTGAAACGGTAAGTTCTAAGTGGTAAGTCGGAAGTCTTTATTCGTAAGCTGTTAGCTGTTAGCTATTAGCTATTGGCTATTGGCTATTGGCTATTGGCTATTGGCTGTTGGCTGTTGGCACATCTGCAAAGCGAAAAGCTTCTGACACTTTAAACGACCATTCTGTGGACTGTGGACCGTGGACTGTGGACCTTCCTCATCCAAACAACGATGCCTGCTGCAACCGCACGGGCACGCCCCTGGGAACTCCGCCGGTTATCGTAAACACCTGAGTCTCCTCGAAGCGGGAAGCTACAGTTACCTGGACGCCTTTGGCGTGCCGGGCAAATAAATCCTTGACAAGTATGGGGCAATTATTCTCCGCCGAGAGGTGCGAAAGAATCAGGCAGCTCATGTGAGACGGGCGGTGCTTATTGAAAAAATCCAGCGCCTGCACGTTCGACAGGTGGCCCAGGCCGCCGCGAATGCGCTTTTTGAGATAGTACGGGTAGCGGCCTTTGTTCAGCAGTTCCTCGTCGTAGTTGGTTTCAAGGAAGGCTGCATGGCATTGGCGGAAATGAAGGGCGAGGTGTTCGCAGGGCGCTCCTATATCGGTGAACACTCCCACTTTTATATCGCCGCAGGCCACTACAAAGCTGTGGGGCTCCGAAGCATCGTGCAGCTTGGGAAAAGCGGTAACGGAAAGATCGCCGATGCGGACCGGCTCGTAAGCGCTGAAGCTTACGGCCTGCTCCGGCAGGCGGAAGGGGCAGCCCGAATGTGTGGCAGGAGTAATATATACCGGCAGCGCGTACTTGCGGGCCAGCACGGGAATGCCACGGATGTGATCGGAATGCTCGTGCGATACAAAGATGGCCCTTACCTTGCTCATGGAAAGGCCGAGGCGCTTCATCCTGCGTTCGGTTTCGCGGCAGGAAATACCCGCATCCACCAGGATGGCTTCCCGCTCGTTGCCTACATAATAGCAGTTACCGTTACTCCCCGAATTCAATGATGTGATGAACAGCGCCATGTGTGGGCAAAGAAACCGGTTTTTTTTGAAATCCCGATGACCGATTAGCGACAACCGATGACCGAGGGACCAATTCCCAATTCCTTCCAGAAGATTCGTTCCCAACGGACCCCATCGGTGGTCGGTGGTCTCTTATCTCCTAACCTCTCTGGCCTGCTGTTTGTTCCTGTAGAGCAAATAAAGAACATGCGCAACCCACAGGCAATCCCGCAAACGGCCGCAACACAGCGGGCTTTGAGAGATATGGAATTTCTTGCCAAACTGATGGACTCCCGTTTCCGGATTCCCGGCACCGACTTCCGTTTCGGCTTCGATGCGCTCATCGGGCTCATTCCCGGCGCCGGCGACCTGTCCACCTTTGCCGTCTCAGGCTACATGCTGCTGATAATGGCGCGCAACGGCGCCAGCGGCTATGTGCTGGCCCGCATGACGCTCAATATACTGGCTGATGTGATCATCGGCTCCATCCCCATCCTCGGCGACATCTTCGATTTTGCCTTCAAGGCCAACATGCGCAACATGCGGCTCATGCAGCAGCACTATCGCGAAGGCCGTCATCGCGGCAGCGCATGGAAAGTCATCATCCCCATACTCCTCGTGCTGTTCATCATCATTGTTGGACTGGTCTGGGGGATTTACCGCTTGCTTGCGTGGATTTTCTGAGAAAGGTCCCAACAGCCGTAAGCCGGAAGCCGGAAGTCATAAGTCCAAAGCCGGAAGTCTGTTGCTTTTTGACTTTGGACTTACGGCTTACGGCTTTGGACTTACAGCTTCCACTTGCTTTTTTTGGCAGATTAGATGCTGCAGGAGTACCATTCCCCTTAACTCTGGTATGTATCTTTAAAACCAATCGATCCTTTACCCGGACAAACACTTCAGGGAACACCGTGAATATCATTACTGCAAAGCTGATTGTTATAGACAGACGCTATGGCCAGGATCATTGCCTCCGCAGAGGCTCTCAACAATGCCGATTCAAAACACGTCCATGTGGCAGCAGGGAATATTGCCCATCTGTCGGGGGATCCTCTTGAATACGGGAGTAATACTATTGGCCCTTCTCCAGGCGATTACCTCTGCATGTCGCTGGCGTCCTGCCAGGCCCTCACACTTCGCCAGTTTGCAAAAAGAAAAAAATGGAAGATCGAAAGCATTAACGTAAAAGTGAGCCTGGTGAAATGGGACCAGGTGGCGACTGCACGCAACACCTTCTTCGTGGAGCTTATCCTCAGCGGGGATCTTAACCCGGCACAGCGCAAACAACTGATGGAGATTGCCCGCTCCTGCCCTGTTCACCGCCTGCTGGGGAAGCCCAGTGATGTGGTGACGGTTATTACATAGCGTTTGATGGATTTAACGCCAGTATCTATTTTACTAAATGATTTCTTCAGGTGTGGCAATGTTTCTTTAACAGCGCTTCCCAGGTGTTTGTTTTCCACCTTTTGTCCCGCTGCAAGCGGGATGGAAGGTGGAATGAACTGTAATGACTAACTGTAAAAAAAAGAAAAGATTCACCTGTGAAATTCATTTCAGTAAAATCAATATCAATGTCTCATTAATTGAAAATAAAATTCCGTCGCCAGGAGTTTGGCGGCATAACTACCTTTGCACAGTGAAGCTTTTCATAAAAAATATGGTTTGCCCCCGCTGCATCATGTCGGTAGAGCAGGCGCTAAGAGAGAATAACATCCGCTACTCCCATATCCACCTGGGCGAAGTGGACCTGCTGGAGCAGCCAACGGACAGCCAACTGAGCGGCTTCAGCACGGCCCTCCAGAAACTCGGCTTCGAGCTGCTGGACGACCAGCGGAGGCAGCAGATTGAAAAGATCAGGAACCTGCTCATTCAAAAAGTGCAGGCAGGCAATATCGAAGAACATTTCGGCCTTAGCAAATTCCTTACTTCCGAACTCCACCGCGACTATTCGCACCTGAGCAAGCTCTTTACCGAAGTGGAAGGCATCACCATAGAGCAATTCTTCATTCTCCAGAAAATAGAAAAGGTAAAGGAATGGCTGGCCTACAACCAGCTTTCCACCGATGACATTGCGTTCCGGCTGGGCTACAGCAGCGTGCAGCACCTGTCCAGCCAATTCAAAAAAGTAACAGGCATGACCCCGGGACAGTTCAAAAAGCTGGGCGCTGCCCAGCGCAAGCCGCTCGACGGCGTTTCTCCCGCAAAACACAATTAAGTATAATTCTTTTCCAGAAAGCTGTAATAATTCCCGCACCGCCCGGGGTGAACTTTGTGGTATTCAAAACCGGAAAAAATGAATACCTCAAATCACGATACGATAGACCTTCCGCTGGCGGGCGTTGACAGTGAGCATTGCGCCCTTATAGTGGACAACGGCCTGGGCAAGGTGCCGGGCATCACCTCGCACCGGGTGGAGCTGAACAACCACCGCGCCGTCATCACTGCAAAAGATACCGATGTCATACCCCAAGCCGTAAATGCCATCCGCAGCCTTGGCTATGACGTGGAAACCGTAAAGCAGGTCTTTCCCGTTACCGGGATGAGCTGCGCCTCCTGCGCCGTCAGCACCGAATCGATGATCAAGGCGCAACCGGGTGTGGTGGATGCTTCCGTGAACTTTGCCGCGTCTTCGGTGACGGTGGAATACATTCCAACGCTTGTTTCACCCGCACAGCTCAAATCGGGCGTACAGTCCATCGGCTACGACCTGGTGATTGAAGACACAAAGGAAGCCAGGGATTCCCTGGAAGAGCTTCACCGCGAAAAGCTCCGCACACTGAAGAGGAAGACCATCTGGTCGGTTATTCTTTCCGTTCCGCTGGTGATGATCGGGATGTTCTTCATGGATATTCCTTACGCCAATTATATCATGTGGGTACTGGCCACTCCGGTGGTGCTGGTGCTCGGCAGCCAGTTCTTTATCAATGCGTGGAAACAGGCGAAGCACCGCTCGGCCAATATGGACACGCTGGTGGCGCTGAGCACGGGCATAGCTTACGTCTTCAGCATATTCAATACTCTTTACCCGCAGTTCTGGCATTCGCGTGGATTGCATGCGCATGTGTACTTCGAGGCGGCGGCCGTGGTGGTGAGCTTTATCCTGCTAGGCAAGCTGCTGGAGGAAAGAGCAAAGGCATCCACTTCCTCAGCCATCAAAAAGCTTATGGGGTTGCAGCCAAAGACCGTTACGGTTGTTCACCACGGCGGGCATATGATGGAGATACCTATCGAGCAGGTGAAGGTGAACGATACTTTGCTTGTAAAACCGGGTGAGAAAATCCCGGTAGACGGACAGGTGCTCAGCGGCGAATCGTATGTGGATGAAAGCATGATCAGCGGCGAGCCCGTTCCCGTGCTGAAAAAGGAAGGTGCGAAAGTGTTTTCGGGAACCATCAACCAGAAAGGCAGCTTCCGGTTCACGGCGGAAAAAGTGGGTGGCGATACGCTTCTTGCCCAGATCATCAGGATGGTGCAGGAGGCGCAGGGCTCCAGGGCGCCCGTGCAGAAACTGGTGGACAGGATCTCGGGCATCTTCGTGCCGGTGGTGATCGGCATTGCGTTGCTGGCTGCGCTTTCATGGATAATATTTGGCGGCACGAACGGGTTTACGCAGGGACTGCTGGCGCTGGTGACGGTGCTTGTCATTGCCTGTCCCTGTGCGCTGGGCCTGGCTACTCCTACCGCTATCATGGTTGGCGTAGGCAAGGGCGCCGGGATGGGAATCCTTATCAAGGATGCGGAAAGCCTTGAGCTGGCTCATAAGATCAACGCCATCGTGCTGGATAAAACAGGAACCATCACAGAAGGCAAGCCCCAGGTAACCGATATAAAATGGATGGAGGAAACTCCTGAAAACAGGAACATACTTTACAGCATTGAACGGTCATCGGAACATCCCCTTGCTGAAGCCCTTGCAAAGCACCTGGAGCATGATGCAAACCCGGTGGGCATTCCGGGTGTTGAATCCGTTACCGGCGCAGGCATCACGGCCCGTTTCAACGGGACGGAATACATGGTGGGAACGGCAAAACTGCTGGAGCAGAAAGGCATCAAACTGGAGCGGGACGTGAGGGAATGGAGTGATAAGAAAAGAGCCGAAGCCCGCACCGTGGTGTTCTTCGCCGGCAGGGGAAAACTGCTGGGCGTCTTTGCCATTGCAGATAAGACAAGAGATACATCCGCCGAAGCAATTTCCCGCCTGAAGGACCTGGGAATAGAAGTTTATATGTTCACCGGTGACAACCACCATACGGCAGCGGCGGTGGCAAAAGAGGTGGGTATTGAAAACTTCAGGGCCGAAGCGCTGCCGCAGGATAAATATGAATTCATCAAGGAACTGCAGGCGCAGGGCAAGGTGGTAGCCATGGCAGGCGACGGCATCAACGACAGCCAGGCGCTGGCGCAGGCCGATGTAAGCATTGCCATGGCAAAGGGCAGCGACATAGCGATGGACGTGGCACGCATCACACTGATGACTTCCGACCTTACCCGCATTCCCGCAGCGATAAAGCTTTCAGGAAGAACGGTGCGGACGATCAGGCAGAACCTTTTCTGGGCCTTTTTATACAACCTTGCAGGCATTCCTATTGCGGCAGGACTGCTTTATCCCTTCACCGGCTTCCTGCTGAATCCCATGCTGGCGGGAGCCGCCATGGCCCTGAGCAGCGTGAGTGTGGTAACCAACAGCCTGCGGCTGAAGTGGTCGCGGCTTTAATCGATAATCTAAAAAAACAGGAGATATGAACACTTATCAATTCAAGACAAACATCAAATGCAGCGGGTGCGTAGCCAATGTTACACCCCACCTGGACGGAAACAAAGAGATCCGGGAATGGAAAGTAGATATTGCCAGTCCCGATAAAGTGCTGACCGTTCAAACAGACAGCCTGGATAAAGAGCAGGTAAAGAAAATCGTGGAGAAGGCAGGCTACCAGGCCAGCGACCTGTAACAATAATTAAATAACATAAACCTCAAAACCAGATACATGAAACAGTTCTTATTCGCAGCAGTTCTTGCCACAGGGCTGGCAGCCTGCAACAGCAACGGCACGCAGCATAGCGGCCATAACGATTCTACCGTTAACGACGCTCACCAGCATGGAAGCACGGACACCGGTCACCGGCCGCACAGTTCTGCCGACCAATCCATGATGTCGCTGATGAGCGGCATGATGGACAGTATGAATGCGCTGAAGCCTTCCGGCAATGCCGACAGGGATTTTGCAGCCCTGATGAGGGCTCACCACGTAGGCGCCATTGAAATGGCACGCCTTGAAGCAGGCAATGGAAAAGACCCACAGATCCGCCAGATGGCTCAAAAGATGGTTGATGACCAGAAGCGTGAAGTGGCCGACTTCGATAATGCCTTATCCGGCCAGCAGGCGCAGGGCGGCAGCGATGCTTTCTTCAAAGAGTCCATGGTTGTCATGAACAACATGAAAATGGATATGGACCATTCCGGTTCAATAGATAAGCAGTTCGTGGAGATGATGATACCGCATCACCAGACCGCCATCGATATGGCAAGGATTTACCTGAAGCACAATCCGCAAAATGAAAAGCTGAAGACCATCGCTACCAATATCATCACTTCACAGCAGAAGGAGATTGATGAGATGAAGGCGTGGCTGGAGAAAGTGGAAGCCAGCCGTAAGCCGTAAGTCCTAAGCTGTAAGCCGGACACACCTTCCACCTTTCGCCTTCCACCTTTCGCCTATATGCTGATATTATGAAGAGCATAGAAGCCTTTCAGCTTTTCAACTTTATCCATGTAGTTCCTCAGAAACCAATCATCATAGGCCGCCAGGTGGAAGGCTTCGTATCCGGGATTGTTTACAATAGAATGAACCGCTTTAGCAGCCATCATACCGGAAAGAAGTGCATTCAGGATTCCCTGGCCTGCGGCAGGATCGATTATGCCCGCAGCATCGCCGCATAATATCACTCCTTCCCTGCATACAGGGCGAAATACCTGCCAGCGGCGGTTGGATGTTTTGATCTTTCCCATTAAGGGAAGATGCCGGAGTTCATCAGGCGGAAGAAAATCGTGTCGGCCTTTCAGGGCAAGTCTTGTCCAGGTGCAGCGGTTGCCCCGTTCCGGCGCTATCCATGTCCAGCCTGCGGGGTTTGGATGAAAGCCTGGAGTGTTTTGTTCAGGTTCATTTGTGGTGTATGCGGAAACACCCGTCCAGGTAACCAGCGGGGGTGAGAAGAATTTCTTCCTGAAGCGCAGCTTTCTGCCTGCGAAAGATCTATACCCGCTTGCATCTATGACGTAAGTTGATGTGATTTCCTTACCGGTACTTGTCCGCAGTCCCAGAACTCTTTCCTTCTCTACTATAAGATCTGCCGCCTCTTCGGAATCGAGGATCTGGACTCCCCTCCTCCCGGCACAGTTCAGCAGTTCAGCATCAAACACCGTCCTGTTGATATGGTTTCCCGACCAGGCCCCGGATTGGTCGGCGCCAAGAGGCGTATAGTTGTTACCGGCTTGTATGCCCTGATAAATGCCCCTTGATGAAGCCGCGATACAAACCGAAGCGTCCAGTTCTTTCAATATTGTTCCGACACCGGGGTGAATACTTTCCGAAGGAAGATCTTCTTCAACCATGCATGCTTTACTGCCCGGCACAATTGCGGTCCTCAGCCCGCCCTGATGGCAACGGATGGCTGCTGCACATCCCGCAGGACCAGAGCCGATTATCACCGCGTCGAAAAGCATTGGTCTATTCAACACGCCAGCCACGTTCGGGGTTGTTCAGAACCTCCTGCCAGGCAATGCTGTTTTCTGTAACCTGGCAAACGTATATCCTGCGGCAGTCGAGCCTTCTTCTTTTATCATCTGCCCAGTACTTGACCTCGCCATCCGGCGCAGAATCGACAAATACAAACAGGTAGCCGGGACCCTTCACGCGGGCATTGGATTTCTTCGTGATCCAGTCTTTATTATTG
>DASWNB010000384.1:0-1936 GCA_036399455.1 Flavisolibacter sp.
CGCGTCCTGGCGGTGAAAAAGAGATTTCCTTTAATAACGGATGCCGATAGGCTGTACGTGATCAGGCCATCAGCTAACAGCCATCAGCTATCAGCTTCCTAAACAAGTAACGTATGTAAATAGGCTGTACATGCACAAAGCTGCAGCTTCCCTCTATTCTTTCCCTTCCTGGCTTGGCGAATGCCCATGGAATTTCTTATAGATATGAATGAAATGGCTGACGCTTTCATAGCCCATGCGGGCAGCTACGTGGTTCACGCTGAGGTTTTGGCGGATAAGCTCACGCGCCATTTCCATTTTCCTGGCCAGGTAATACTGGTACACGTTGGCTCCGAAGTATTCCCTAAACCGGCGCTTGAGCGTTGATGCGCTCATGTGGAACCTGGCCGCAAGGTTTTCTATTGAAGGCATGCGCGAATCGAGATGGGCCATGATGATCTTTTCCATTTCCACCATCACCTCTTTTTTCTCCTTGCCATCGCGGTTTTGGCTGAGCAGCACATGCCGGTATAAAAGCGAAAGAAGCGTGTATATATTGGCTTTAGTCTCAAGAAGGACAGGCTCCAGCAGCGTATTGAAAAACAATTGCCGTGAAAGCACCAGCTCCGTCTTCGACAGCGGCCGCATCGTCATGGATTGGAGCGCCGCCAGCATGGCGGGAGCAGCAGCTTTGCCGGCGCCGGTTTCCAACTGCTTCATCAGCCATGTGTGCGTGAAGGCAATGCAGACCCACTGGGTAGCCTTGCCTGCCGAATAACTGAACTCCACGTTCATGCCGCTGCTGAAGACAATAAGCAGTGGCTTTTTGTCCCGGGGAGTCTTCACCGCCCTTTCGTTTATACGTACTGTTTCAAACTGCGGGAAAGAATAATAAGTAAGCAGGTAAGCCCTTTCGCCATTGATCTGCTCAATCGTGCTTTTAAACAGGTGGTCTTCAGCGAGTGTGGTTTGGAAGTTGGCAAGATAGAGGCCTTCCTCAACCTCGGATACTGTTAAATCACCCCGCATGAAGGCGGTGTTCAGTTCAATCGTTCTTCCTTCATTCGCTGCGTAACCAGACCTTGCAAGATGCTGAAATGAATAGCTAACTCCGTCGAATATGTACCCCATACCATATAAATCGGGAAAAATTATCTAATAATTTGATTAGGAGTAGCCGTATTAATACGGTAAAAACATTCATGTATATTATATGGAATATTCTCTGGCTTTTCACCACAACTTTTTGACCTTTAACCGATAACCGTTGGTTAAGATGCTTCAATATATTTGTCCTGTTCCAGCCACTCATAAGACACTCTCCTAATTTTTCTCATCCCCGCAGGATGACGAAGCCCTGGCAAGGCATCACATGTATCCTGTTCTTAGCAGCTTTTTGTTTACTGCAGTCAACACCCCGAAACGGGTCTGGCTTGTACGAATGCTGGATCATCATCTGAAGGTTAATTCAATTACGATGTTTTATACACACACTAACCGAAACGAAACAGAAGATCAAGCTTACCTGCTGCGCAGGGATTCCGCCATTATATCAAGGCCCGGCCCCCTTCAATACCTAACGGAGGAGGAGGCAGGCAGAATGAAAGCGGGACTGGAGCGCCTGTTCCGGGAGCAGAAACCGTATTTGCAGCCCGGCTACTCCTTGCGTGCAATGGCCAGGGCCCTATCGCGCCCCTTGTACCAGGTGTCCGCATTCATCAACCACGAGTACGGGATGAACTTCAACAATCTTATTAACCGCCAACGCATAGAGCATGCGCTTCACCTGATGGATAACGGCGAGGCGGACCAGCTCAATTTCAGCGGCCTGGCGTCGGAATGCGGCTTCAACAACCGCAACTCTTTCACATCGGCATTCAAGAAATTCACCGGCAGAACACCCTCCGGATATTTCCGTTCAAGGAAGGGGATGGTGGAGTCGTGATGGTGAATGGTG
>DASWNB010000385.1:0-4813 GCA_036399455.1 Flavisolibacter sp.
GGTCGTTGGGGTTTAATATGCTTTGAGCGGACGCATTCTTGGTTAAAGCAGCCGCACACATTACCAGGAACAGGGCGAAGATTCTGGTGACATTTCTCATGGTCTGAACGCTTATTAGTTATTAGAGGGAATAGGAAAAATCTATCGATTTCGATAATAAGAATCTTGTTTCGTATGGATATTCGTTAGGATAACTAGAAAAAAAATGAGAGAAGGCCTGAAATAAATCAGCCTTCCTAAGGAATTGGAACCAGGAGGAATTCAACAGGATTGAGGTGTTTTTCGGTTAATCCAGGAGATTAGCGGTGCCGGGAGGCAGTTCTAAAACTAGCACAAAATAATCACTTTTTCGGATTTTCTTATATCTTCTTTTCCGGGCAGCAATTCCCTGCAAACCGTGTGCCACGGCCGGGTTTGCTGGAATTTGGCCCCTGATTCATCCGCTTTTTCTTTGGCGAAGCCGCCGTGGGTGTAAGTTTTGATTTCACCGCAAAGGCGCCAGGACGCGAGGAAGGTTTTCACGCACTTGTCCCGCAGCAGGCGGGAAAGGCGCAAAGGAAAGGCAAAGAAATGGTCGCCTGAACCGCACTCTTTCTCTTTCTGTTTCTTTTAGTGTTCCCACCTCTCCGGAGCTACAAACTTGAGAAGAGCGCAAAAGAGGGTCGCAAGCTCCCCGGAATCCCTAAAGGAGCTTGCGACTTCCTCTGCGCTCTTAGCTGATAAGATTTATGGAGGCGCCAGGACGCGAAGAGAACTACGGAGGGAATGATTGTAATTAAAGGGACCTATTCTTTGCCTTTCCTTTGCGCCTTTCCCGCCTGCTGCGGGACAAGTGCGTGAAAACCTTTCTCGCGTCCTGGCGCCTTTGCGGTTAAAATCCCTAAGTGTTTCCCTTATCTCATGGAAACTAATTCACAACTGATTTTGTGAAAAATTGAAACTAACTCTATATTTGAAGTCCATCCATCCTTTGCAAACCCGCATATATCCAATTCCTGAGTCAAGCCGCATTTGCTAATTATGTTAACCCCAAAAATCATCTACATGCGGAAACTTTACCTGTCCCTTATTATTTTAACTGCCGCCCTGCTCTCGGCCTACCGGCCTGCAGCCCAGTCCAACGTTGCCCTGGGCAAGACGGCCGTAGCCTCCACCATTGAAAACTCGAACTACCCCGCCAGCCTGGTGAACGACGGCCACGGCGACGGCTCCGAAGTGAACGGCACCGGCGCCTGTTCCGGCACCTGCACCCGTTGGGCCAGCCAGCCCTCCGATCCCCAATGGATCTACATCGACCTCGCATCGACGTACAACCTCGATGAAGTGCGCATCAACTGGGAAATAGCCAGCGCACGTGATTTCGAGATCCAGGTTTCCAACGACGCCGTTACCTGGACCACCGTGCAGGCTATCACCAACAACAGCTCCTACATCAACATCATCAACATGACCGGTTATTCCGGCCGCTACGTGCGTATGTACGGCACCGCCCGCACTACCACTTACGGATATTCCATCTGGGAGTTCGAGATCTACGGCACCATCGTTACGCCCCTGGGCACCAACATTGCCCTGGGCAAGCCCGCCGTTGCCTCCAGCGAGCAGAACCCCGCCGTTGTGGCTTCAGCCGCCGTTGACGGCGAAGGCGACGAGGATGACGTGGATTATCTTGGCGGCTGCACCGGCGCCTGCACCTTCTGGGCCAGCGACGAAGGCGTTGACCCCCAATGGATCTATGTTGACCTGGGCGCCCGTTACAACCTGCGCCAGGCTATCATTTACTGGGGCTTCTTCAATGCCCGCGATTTCCAGATAGAAGTTTCCAACGACGGCGTTACCTGGACTCCCGTAAACTCCGTGGTAGACAATACCGCCTACGTGAACACGCTGGACCTGACCGGCGCCAGCGGACAGTACGTGCGCCTGCTGGGAACAGAACGTAATACCATTTACAGCTACATTGTTTACGAATTCCAGTTGTACGGCACGGAAGTGATCCTGCCCATCAACCTGTCCGAGTTCACCGCCCAGATCAACAACAAGAATGTTGACGTGAAGTGGAAGGCCAGCCTCGACCAGTCGAGCGTATTTGAAGTGGAGCGCAGCAGCGACGGCGTTCGTTTCAGCACCGTAGGCACGCTGAACATTGCCAACGGCACCAACGGCGAGTTTGAATCCTTCTCTTTCCGCGATGCTTCTCCCCTGCCCGGCAAAGGCTACTACCGCCTGAAGTATACAGAGTCCGGCAGCGCCCCCGAGTATTCCCGCATCGTATCGGTGAACTTCTCGGCCAAAGGCTCCCTGGTGGTTTATCCCAACCCCGTTAAAGGAAACGTGATCAACATTGACCTGAGCAAGCCTTATACCGGCAGCGCAGACATCCTGATCACCAATTCTACCGGCGCCGTTGTATTCCGCCAGAAGCAGCAGGTGAACAACCAGCAGAAGCTCGAAGTGAAGCGTGACCGCTCCCTGCCCGCAGGCAACTACCTGCTGCAGGTGACCATGGGCAACGAAACTCAATCGAAGATCATCGTTTGCTTATAAACCCAAACCGACCGATAGAGAAAGCCCCGCTGTGAAGCGGGGCTTTTTGTTTCTTGTTTATTGTTTGTGGTTTCAGGTTCTTTAGGTGTGACAGGCATTTCTCTTAGTGATACCCTTTAGACATTATCCGCAGGCCTTGCTTCGAAGTCTCCGTGGGTGGAAGCGTTCCTGGGGTTAACCACGAGGGCGTGGAGAACACGGGGAGATGCAGGAAGGAATGATTTAATTTTTTCCCACCAGACTCCTCACGTACTTCCCGAATATCTTCACTCCCCAGAAAGGAGTTTTGAAGTAAAGTAATCCTTTGCGGAAGCTTAGGAGATCGCGTAAGCCGGAGAGGTAGACGCGGCTTTTGGTTTCGCCGGTTGGAAGGTTGAGGATGCGGTTGCTCATGAATTCGTTGAGGACGCGATACTCCATGGCGCACTGTTGCGAAAGGGTAAAATGCGTGACGGAAGCAGGCAGGTAAGGCTTCCATTTTTTGTGGAAGATGAGCAGGTTGCTGATCCATTTCCCGTCCAGCACGCCGGAGGAGAAATGGTGGATGAGAATGTCGTTGATGGAAAGCAGCTTGTAGCCTGCACGGAAGACCTGCATGGAAATATCGAGGTCGTAAAGGTGGAAGCCGCTGAAGGTTTTATCGTCGAAGCGGATGGTGTCGAAAAGAGTGCGGCGGATGCAGAACCAGACGCCGTCCAGCACTACTACTTCACGGGCGGAGGAACCGGCAGGGAAATAGTTTTGAAGCACGGGCTCGTCGCCGCGGCGGGCAGATTGCAGCAAATACAGGTGGCCTGCGCCGGTGCTCCACCAGCCGCCGGGAACAGAAGGTACGTAAGGACCGCCGGCTACGCCGATAGCTCCCACTTTTTCATCCTTGAAATGAGCCAGCACACGCCGGCCCCATTCTGATGTGTGGTAATGGATATCATCGTGCATGAAAAGCAGCAGGGGATATTTGCTCCGCTCCACGCCCATGTTGTAAGCAGTGAAAATATTCAGCCTGTTCTCCGAGTTGTCTATGACAATGATCTCGTAGTCCACTCCGATCGTCTCCCCGATATTCTTCCTCAGTTCACCGGGTATATCCTGGTTGCGGGCGCAGATGATGATGGAGATCATGGCTGTGGTTATTTGCCCCCTGTGTTTCCGTTGGCGTGGTAGCCGAATATGTTGATGGCCATGTCGTACACTTCGCAGATCAGCCCTTCTTCAACAAAGGGACGCTCACGGGTGGACGATTCCTTGATGTAATAGCGGAATCCGTTCTGCTGGAGCATCAGCAGCATCTCGTGAAGCTTCTGCTGGTCGCTGTGGTGGCTGTGGTATTCAAAAAATATATTGTTGGCCTGGCGCAGCATGTCCCGGCAGTCGGAAAGCACCGCGTACTCTGCGCCTTCGATGTCGATCTTCAGGAAGTCGATGCGTTCGTTCAGGAAATCCTTCAGCCTTACGGACTGCACCTTCTTCGGCGCCTGGTTTTCGTATGAGTAGCCCACGCGGGCACCCATGCCGTTATCGGTATAAAATTCCAGCACTTCTTCCTTGTTCCACACTGCCTTTTTGTGCAGTTGCACATTCTTCAGCCCGTAAGTCTGAACGTTGCGCGAAAGCACTTCGAAGATGGCATCGTCGGGCTCAAAGGCAATAATGGTATGATCGGGATAATTCTTTGCAAAGAACAACACGCTCAGCCCTATGTTGGCGCCGCAGTCGAGTATAACCTTTTCAGATGATGAAGGATGAAAGCGGTATATCTCCTGCTCGAAGATCTCCTTGTAGCTGTCCAGGAAGCTGGCGCTGTCATGAAAAAGAAAAGGCTTTCCAAACAGGTCCGCCGTCCCCTCCTTAAACCTCGGGAACCTCCGCACACGGCTCTTCTCCCTTCCCATCTTTGTGAAAAAGCGCTGTTTGATCTTATTTGTATATAGTTGAATCTCGCTCATAGTTTGGTCGTATTAGATCGAAGAAACTTTTTCGTGAATCGTCAATCGTCAATCGTGAACAGGTCGTTTAAAGTGGAAGATGCTTTTGTTTAGCGGACAGTCATTTCTTCTAATTCTCAATACTCAATGTTCAATACTCAATGACATTCGTGGAAAGGCCTGAGCATTGAAAATTGAGCATTGATTATTGAATATTCTCCCAATTCAAAATTCCTTTTACCTTCCACCTTCTACCTTCCACCTTCACCTTCTACCTTCCTCCTTCCACAGCCACCCCATTGACGACAGACGTTTGACGATTCACGTCCTCACCATTCACC
>DASWNB010000386.1:0-2677 GCA_036399455.1 Flavisolibacter sp.
CGCCAGCTTCCAGCCCAACCTGAACACCGAAACATCCATTGTGTTCCGCGTGCCGGACACGGCTTTCGGCGGACAGCAGAACATCATTTTTACCAACAGCGAAGGAAGAACGCTGTCTGTTCCCTTCAAGGTGATCGCCCTTCCCACGATAGCCACCATCAGCCCCATCGACTTTGAGCAGGGCACAACGGTGACCATCACGGGCAACAACCTGGACGACGTGAGCAAGGTGGTGATCGAAGGCACTACCACCGAAGCAGCCATCGTATCAAAAGAGCGGAAAAAGCTGGTGATCACCATGCCTTCCACCACGGTGGACAGGGCCAAGCTGAGGATCACCAACTCCTCCGGCGAAAGGCTTTCCGATATCGAGCTGACCAACATGGGCAGGGCGCTGAAGCTCTTCACCGAAGGCTTTGGCCCTGGTGTACAGGACTGGTCGTGGAGCAATGAGCACGTGGTTTCCACCGACTATGCGTATATGGGTACACAATCCCTGCGTGCCATGTTTGGCGCCGGAACTTACGGAGCCATCAGCCTGCGCTACGATAACAACCTGCCTTTCTCCAGCTATACCTACCTGACCTTCTGGGCCAAAGGCGGTACGGCGGATATGCAGATGAGCATCTGGCCGGACATGGCTTCGGGCGCTCCTACCAGGACGGTGACCATTCCAGCAAACGTGTGGACGTATTTCAAGATACCCCTCAGCTATATCGGCGCAGCCACTTCGCAGCGCCTGAACATGCAGGGAATGAACCCGGCCACCAACCAGACAATCTATTTCGATAACATACTATTTGTAAAATAGGGTAGAAGGTATAAGGTACAAGGCGAAAGGCGTGAACTGAACAGCCTTCCACCTTTTACCTTACACCCTTCGCCTCCCAACCTTATACGTTATGCAAAAAACCTCCCGGATAGCAGCCATCCTTTTAAGCCCGCTCGTTCTTCTTTTCGCCTGTAAAAAGAACGACGGTTTCGGGCCTTCCGACCCGGCACCGTATGCGGATTCCACTTCGCCGCTCAAGGAAGCAGCCGATTTCCCCATCGGCGTAGCCATTTCCTACACGCCCCTCATGAGCGACCAGAAATATGCCGCCACCATAAAGCGCGACTTCGATGCGGTTACGCTGGACTATAACATGAAGCACGGCGCACTGGTGCGCAACGACGGCACTATTGATTTCACAAGGGCCGATGAAATGATCAACGCTACAGGCGGCATGGAGATATTTGGCCACACACTGGGCTGGCACCAGAACCAGAACGCCACTTACCTGAAGAACGCGGCCGGCCTGCTTTCCTCGCTTGGCGCAGAATTGCTGCAAAACCCCGGCTTCGAATCAGGCCTCACCGGCTGGAACGTGTTCAACAGCGGAAGCCCTTCCGGCACATCAACCATCACCGCCAGCACCGATGCACACAGCGGAACGGGTTCCATGAGGGTTCATAATCCTACAGGCTACCCCGGTAACCAGTGGCGCGTGCAGATAGCCACCAACCTGTATCCAACTACCGTTGGCAAGCAATATACTTTCAGCTACTGGGTGAAGGCTGCCTCAGCAGGCGGCTCCATCCGCATGTCCACGCAGGACCAGAACTTCGGCAACTCACAGTACCAGGGCGACCAGAACATAGGCACCGCATGGCAAAGGATCACCTGGACCATCACCGCCAACTCTGCGCAAACCAGGTTCCTGTTTGATGCGGGACAAGCGGCGAATACCTACTACATCGACGATGCCAGCCTGAAAGAAGTGCTGCCGCCTTCGTCCGGCGCACAGACCTACACGCTGCTGGACCAGGTGCTGAACACCTATATCACTTCAGTGGTGAACCACTTCAAGCCTAAAGTGCGTGCCTGGGATGTGGTGAACGAGCTGTTTGCCGAAGACGGGAACATCCGCAACAACACCAACACTACAGCAACCGCAAGTGATGTATTTGTATGGTCGCACTATATGGGCCGCGATTATGCGCTGAAGGCGTTCAACTACGCCAAGGCCGCCGATCCCACCGCCGACCTGTACATCAACGATTATAACCTGGAGACCAGTCCCGCCAAGCTGGATTCATTACTTGCTTTTGTAAGTGAGCTGAAGACAAAAGGCGCAAAGGTGGATGGCATTGGTACGCAGATGCACATCTCCGTGACCACTCCGCTGGCCGGCATTGATAATATGATGAGAAAGCTGGCAGCCACCGGCCTGAAGATCAGGATATCCGAGCTGGATATAACCGCGGGCAACGGCGGAACGGCAGGAACACCTCCCGGCTTTGCCGCCCTGGCTAACCAGGCGATCATGTACAAATACGTAGTGGGCTCCTACATGCGGCACGTTCCCGCTCCACAGCGTGCAGGGATAACCGTTTGGGGACTCACCGACAATACAAGCTGGCTGTACAACAACGGGGCACAGTACCCCCTGCTGTACGACCAGTCGTATAACAGGAAGCCTGCTTACGCCAGCTTTTTGCAGGCGCTGAAAGGCCAGTAGTTAGCTGATAGCTATTGGCTTTAGGTGTTAGCCGAAAGCCGTAAGTCCTAAGCCGTAAGCTGAAGAGTAGTGCGGTTCAATGATAAAAGACTGTTTGCAGACATAAACTTTCTCATGTAAGCAATCGTTCCGATCAGGGAGGATGATTCTTCATCCTTCCCTTTATTTTCAACTTG
>DASWNB010000387.1:0-6942 GCA_036399455.1 Flavisolibacter sp.
AAGGTTTCTCCATAGGGAGAACACCCGCCTGCGGAACAGCAGGTTGATCCCCGCCACGAAGAAAAAGGTGCAGAACAGGAAAGAAGCGAGGCCAAAGCCTTCGCGGATGATGTTGTGCGATGTATAGGCTCCAAGCCTGCCCAGCAGGTTGTTTACGGGAGTATCGTTTTCGAGCAGGAAGCCGGGTCCTTTGCCCCATACCTGCGACTGGTCTTCTTCCCAGGTGGACAGGTAGGAAACGAAAGCTATGAACAGGAACAGTGCGGTGAGCAGGGAAACGGTACCGATTATTTTCCAGGTGCGTTCGTCGCGGGCCAGTTTCTTCAGGTCTACCTTTTCCTCCTTCTCGGTACGCAGGGGCGTGAAGTCATCCGCGGCGGCCTTTTTCTCTTTCTTTTCCGGTTTTTCGGTTTTCTCCGGTTTTTCAGCAGCAGCAGTCTTAGGCGTAATGGATTTTTTCAGCTTGTTAGCCATAGAAACAAAGATAAGCATCCGCTTAATGAAATGCAGGCGGGGAGGGAGTATTTCACGCAAAGACGCAAAGAAAAAGAAGGCGCAAAGAGGTTAACCGCCAGGTCGCCAAGACGCTAGGAAAGAGAAGGCGGGAGTAACAGGACCTTCGGTGGTCGGTGGTCTCTTATCGGTTATCCCCTTGCAGCCTTTCCTCTCGAAGCTTGCAGCTAATAACTCGCAGTTCTCTCCTTACTGCCTGAGTAGATATACAAGGAACAACACCCAGCCGAGGATGAAGAGAAGGCCGCCGATGGGGGTCATGATGAAGACGGCTTTTGGAACGGCTTTGTCCATGGCTTTTAAAGAGGCCATGAGGTAGAGGGAACCGGAGAAGAAGACCACGCCGCCGATGAAGAAAAAGCCTGCGTAGTGGACCAGGCTGGAAGCGGCACGTCCCAGGAGCACGCCCAGGATGAGCAGGGCCAGCGCATGGTACATCTGGTACTGCACGCCGGTCTGGTAATTGGCCACGGTTTCGGGGTCCACCATTTTTTTGAGGCCGTGGGCGCCAAAGGCGCCGAGGGCTACTGAAAGCCCTGCGAGTACCGTTCCTATGAGCAGGATTACTTTTTGCATTTTCGCTTGTTAAGAGTGAAAGATCAGGCTTACCAGCTTATCCAGGGTGAGGATGTCTTCCTGGATGATGACACCTGCCTGCTGGTAAAATATCTTGCGGTTGGAAAATTTCCGGATAATATAGGACTTCAGTTCGGAGTCCGAAATCTTGCGCAGCAGCGGCCTCTGTTCCTTTTCCTTTACCAGGCGCTGGTACAGGCATTCCACGGGACAATTCAGCCATACCACGGTTCCCCTTTGCTTCAGGTAGTCGATATTGTTGTAAAAGCAGGGTGTTCCCCCGCCGGTAGCCATCACAAAGGTTTCATGGCCGTCGGTGAGCATGTAGAGGATTTCCTTTTCCAGCATCCTGAAATACTCCTCGCCATCCTCTTCGAATATCTGCGATACGGACCGTCCCTCCTGCTCCACTATCTTCTCATCCAGGTCAAAAAAAGGTATCTGGAGCTTCTGCCCCAGTTGCCTGCCCCAGTGCGTCTTCCCGCAACCCATGAAACCGATGAGAAAGATTTTCATTGAAGTAGTTTAGAGACAACCGATAACCGATGACCGAACGGTTGTCGGTCGTCGGTTATCGGTTATCGTTTACCGGTCATCCAAAAGCATTCATCCCCGTAACATCCATACCCGTTATAAGCAGGTGGATGTCGTGGGTGCCTTCGTAGGTGATGACGCTTTCGATGTTCATCATGTGGCGCATCACGCTGTATTCGCCGGTGATGCCCATGCCGCCCAGCATCTGGCGGGCGTCGCGGGCAATGTTGGCGGCAATTTCGCAGGAATTCCTTTTAGCCATGGATACCTGCTGGGGCGTGGCCCTTCCCTCGTTCAGGAGGGAGCCCAGCCTCCATACCAGCAGTTGGCCCTTGGTGATCTCGGTGATCATCTCGGCCAGCTTTTTCTGTTGAAGCTGGAATCCGCCGATAGGCTTCCCGAACTGGCTTCTTTCCTTGCTGTAGCGCAGCGCCGTATCGTAACAGTCCATTGCAGCGCCTAAGGCTCCCCAGGCAATGCCGTAGCGGGCCTTGGAGAGGCAGCTCAATGGTCCTTTCAATCCCTTTACATTAGGAAGTATGTTTTCCTTGGGCACCTTTACCTGGTCGAACACCAGTTCGCCGGTGGCGCTGGCGCGAAGGCTCCATTTGCCGTGGGTGGTGGGTGTGGAGAAGCCTTCCATGCCTCTTTCCAGGATCAGTCCACGCACATCGCCGGCTTCGTCCTTGGCCCATACAACCGCTACCTGCGAGAAGGGAGCGTTGGAGATCCACATCTTGCTGCCGTTCAGCACCACATGGTCGCCTGCATCCCTGAAGTTGGAGAGCATGCCGGCGGGGTTGCTGCCGTGGTCGGGCTCCGTAAGTCCGAAGCAGCCGAGCCACTCGCCGCTGGCCAGCTTGGGGAGATACTTTTTTTTCTGCTCTTCGCTGCCGTAGGCATGGATGGGGAACATCACCAGCGAGCCCTGTACCGATGCGGTGGAGCGTACGCCGCTGTCGCCTCTTTCCAGTTCCTGCATCATCAGCCCGTAGCTTATATAATCCAGCCCGCCGCCGCCGTATTCCTGCGGTATGGTAGGCCCGAAACAGCCCAGTTCTCCCAGTTGCTTCACGATCTGCTCGGGGAACTCGGCCCTTTGGGCATAGTCCTCTATGATGGGGGAGATTTCCTTCTTCACATAATTGCGGACGGTCTCCCTTATCAGCTTGTGCTCGTCGGACAGCAGTTCATCCACCAGGTAATAATCGGGCGATTGGAATTGATCTGTAGCCATAATGCCGCAAAAGTAAAGGATTCGGGTGAGAGAAGCTGTTGGCTGTTGGCCGATAGCTGTTGGCTTTTAGAAGCTGCGAGTAGTGAGCTACGAGTAGTGAGCTACGAGCTGCGAGCTACGAGCTGCGAGTGGCCCGGTTCAATATTCCGTAAACGAAATTGCTTTTCGTTTACGGAACCGGCTAACAGCTAATAGCCATCAGCTAACAGCTTCTCTCAACTACTGCTTTCTTAACAACAGCTTCGCGTTGCTCCATTCTGCGGAGGCGTCCATGAAAGCCAGCATCTTATCCCAGTTGGTGTAAGGCTCCAGCGCGTTCTTATATACCTGTGAAACATTGATTATTACCGTGTTGCCATCGAGGGAAGCTTCTGCGGCAAAGGCGCCGGTTTCGTTCTCTACTTTCCTGTTGAGGTCAGCGATGCCTTCCGCTGTATAGCCGGCGGGGATTTCAATGGAAATCCGGTAGTGAATGCTGCGGGCAAAGGGGGCATACACATTCAACCTGCGCCTGCGCTGGCTACCTTCAATCTTCAGGGGCGTACCTTGCAGCTTGCCGATATCGATTATGAAGTTGTCGCCGGCCTTTTTCATGACGCCTGGAAGGCTGAACTCCGAACTGTACACGAAATCAGGGTTGTCGTGGCGTACGCCCAGGTTAACGACCTTATGACCGGTTAACCCGTCGACCTCCGTTCCGAACCAGTTTTTTGCTTCCTTCACAAATGCTTCTTTCTGGTTCTCCCTGCCCTCGGTCAATGCAGCCTTAAGCTCATCGAAAAATCCCCCTGTTTCGCCCGGGTTTTCAAAATGCTCCAGGAGTGGTTTTTCTATGCCCAGCAACTTTCTTTCGTGCTCATAATAATCCTCAAAGAGTATTAACTCCTGCTGCACGTCCGGTTTACAGTGTCCCGTCAGCGTACTGGTTCTTTTTACCAGCAAAGCGCCATTCGCGGGAGAAGGGCTGATCACCAGTTTTTCGGTACGGCTGTTTTGCCCGTAGGTTGAACCGGGTATTTTAATGGTCCCCTGCTCAAAATTCCTGGGATTAAAGGTCTTGTTTGTTTTGGTATCCACCGTAATGGCATCAGGAGTGTTCTCCAGTTGGTAAGGGATGTAAAAGGCCGGCGAGAATGCATCACTGATACCCATCATAGCCCCTCCCGAACCAGGCAGCGTAAGCATATAGCTCAGATCGTCACTGCTCATGAGGCTATTGATGTCCGGGCCGTACTTGCCGGTAAGCAGCACAAAGTTATTTTTCAAATTGCTGTACTGCAAGAGCGCAGCCAATCTGATAAGGTAGGCAGAAGGGTTAAACGGATCTTTTGATGCAAAACCCCTGATATAACGAAGGTCCATAGTGGCGGAGATATCGAGAAAACTTTCAAAACGAAGGGCATAAAATAATCCAGCCGCTAAGCTATCCGGGTGCATGGAATCCGCATTTCCCTTCAACTTATTCATATACCGGGAAGATGCCCCTGTTAATCTGGCGCTGTCGGGCTTGAAGTACCTCCTTTTGATCCCGGAAATTATTTCCATCTCGTCCTCGATAAACTGGGATGTTGCCGGATTCTTAAAAACTTCTCCTTGTCTCCGGCCATAAAAATGGTTGCTATTAATCAGGTGCCCGCTCTTGCCCAGCATGATGCTCATCCGGATAAGGGGTAACTGCCTGTATGCCGACACCCACAAAGTGTTGAACGGATAGGCCGGAATGCCTTGTTTGCTTATCTCCAGCACGGTCCCGTCATTATCATTCTTTGTCCGTTTAAAATCCGGGGCGCCGTTATAGCAACGGTACTCCGCCCCATACACGTCCCCTATATCGCAGCGGATGGAGTAGTGCATGATAGGGCTTTCATTAAGTAAAAAAAACGTAAAGAAAATGATGTTCTCGTAAATCTTATTGGTTTGCAGGGCGAAGAAATAATCCAGCCTGTCGCCAACCTGCAGGTCAGGAACGGCAATTTCGGCTTCCTTGATCCTCTTTTCATCTTTGGTCAATACAATATCATCGGCATCAATTTCCTTGACCGAACCATCGGGCTTAATTACCCGCACACCAACATAAACTACGCTCTTGCCATGGGAGCCCCTGCCGCGGGAAAGCTGCGTATAGCTGAGCCGAGAGTATTTATCAACCGCAGCCTTATCATTGATCTGCACCAATTCCCTATCGATTTCCATTAAAGGCATTCTTTTTATGTCGCCGACCCTGATCTCTGTATGACGTGCGATCACTACGGATGAAACACCTGCGTACTTATCAGGCACTGTTTGTACTCTGAACTCCGGCCTGTCCCATGCCCATACTTCCTTCCGGATGTCATCCGCCTCTTCCTTATACTTCCTGTCGTCTTGCGCCAGGGCAGAAAAAGGCAGCAAGCAAATGATCACATACAGCGTAATACTTCTTATTTCAAACTTCATAAGCATAATTGAGGTGGTGATGCTACTGTGCGATAGAAAGTTGCGTGTTATAAAAATCATTCAGCTTCTCTCCCATTATTGTTTCTTCAACAACAGCTTGGCATTGCTCCATTCCACGGACGCGTCAATGAAAGCCAGCATCTTATCCCAGTTGGCGGAAGGCTCGGTGGCGTGCCTGAATATCCTTGAAACATTGATCGTGACTGTTTTGCCGTCAGTAAACGCTTCTGCTATAAAGGCGCCGGTTTCGTTCTCTACTTTCCTGTTCAGGCTGGCGATGCCTTCCGCTGTATAGCCGGCGGGGATTTCAATGGAAATCCGGTGATGAACGCTGCTGGCGTAAGGAGCATACACGTTCAATGTACGCTTGCGCTGGCTTTCCTCGATCTTTATTGGCGCGCCGAGCATCCTGCCAACATCAATAGTGAAATTATTGCCTGCCTTCTTCACCAGGCCGGGAATGCTGAAGCTGGAACTGTATATGAAATCCGGGCTGTTGTGCCGTACGCCCAGGTTGACCACTGTATGATCGGTTAAATCATTGATTTCCGTCGCAAACCAGGTTTTTGCTTCTTTTTCGAAAGCGTCTTTCTGGTTCTTCCTGGCTTCGGCAAAAGCGGCTTTCAGCTCGTCCCCGTAATTCTTTGTCCTCCTGGTATCTTCAAAGTCTTCCAAAAGGGTTTTTTTTATGCCCAGCAGCTTTCTTTCGTGCTCATAATAATCTTCAAAAAGTACCAGGTCCTGCTGCACGCCCGATTTATAGTGGCCCGTCAGCGTGCTGGTTCTTTTTACCTGCAAAGCTCCGCTTGAAAGAGAGGGACTGATCACAAGCTTTTCAGTGCGGCTGTTTTGCTCGCTGTCCGTGCCGGGGACCAGGATTATTTTCTGCCTTCCCTTGTTGTCCACCCTGATAGCATCAGGAGTGTTCTCGTAATAATAGGGAATATGAAAGGCAGGTGAGAATACATCGGTTACACCCATGAAGAGATTTCCCGAATCCGACAGCGCAACCATGTAGCCCAAATCATATTTACTCATAAGACTTTTCATATCCGGCCCGAACCTGCTGGAGAGCAACACAATGCGGCCGCGCCGGTGGTTCATCTGCAAAAAACTGGTGAGGGTATAAAAGAAGCCAGGCGAACCAGCCCACCTGGAGGAAAAATTTTTGATGTAATCAAGATCCGTGTTGGCCCGGAGGTCGAGGAACCTGTCAAAGCGAAGTGCGTAATAGAATTCACTCGCTACGCTATCCGGATGGTAGTTGCTGCTATACTCATACAGTTGTTTTACATAGCTGGCGACCTTTCGGCCCACGAAGGAGCCGGTATTGGCCTCCCTGGCTATGCTTATCGAAATCAGCTCGTCTTCTACAAACTTGGAGGCAGGCTGGTTCTTGTAAACGACTCCCGGCCTGCGGCCGTAAAAGTTGGCGCTGTGGATGCTGTGGCCCACCACGATGTTCATCCGGATCACGGGCAACTGCCGGTAAGCGGAAACCCATAACCTGTAGCCGGGATAGGCCGGAACATCTTTCTTGGCCATCTCAAGCACGTTCCCGCCCCCGTCTTGCGTGTGTTCAAAGTCGGGGCTCCCGTTAAAACAACGGTATTCTATCGAATACTTTGCATCCGCATAGCAGCGGA
>DASWNB010000388.1:0-2522 GCA_036399455.1 Flavisolibacter sp.
GAGTTCAAACGACCGCTTCTTTGCCTTTCCTTTGCGGTCTTGGCGTGAAATCCGTTGCGAGCTTTGCGCTTCGAAGCAAAGGCATAGGAATAACGTCTAAATGGTATTATACCTGGGAGAGTTCATTCAGTAGAATAGATGCAATACCTATTGCAACACAGTTTTGTACCGCTGGAATTTATCATCGGGACGAAAGCGATGCTCCTGCATCTGCACCTCCATTCCTTCCCCGAGCTTCTGCAAAAAATGCCCCCGCAGGTTTTCCGCCCCCCCGGGAATAACCGGCTCTTCCGATGCCTCGAACAGCACGCGGATTAAAGTTTCCTTCTCCTGTATCATCTGGAATTCCTTCAGCCAAGGGAAAATATGGAAGGTGTTCCTGAACTGCGTGGGTGAAAAGATCCGTCCGCCGGGCAGGTAAAAGGCCGGAACGACACGCCCGTCCAGGCTTTCGAGCACCGGAGAAGTCTCGCCGCAGGCACAGGCCCCGGACCGCAGTCTTCCCAGGTCGCCGGTGCGGTAGCGGAGGAAAGGCATTTCGGTATTGGAAGTGGCGGTCAGCACAATCTCGCAGCTTTCGCCTTCAGGGGCTTCCGTACTCCGAGGCAGTATTTCAGGATAGCAGTCAGCCGTGTTGAAATGCATGGAGCCGAGGCTGCATTCGGAGGCTACTATTCCCGTTTCGCTCAGCCCGTAAACACTGCATACCCTTGCCCCGAAAAGGGCTTCAAGGCGTCTTTTCGTGCTTTCGGGCAGGGCGGCGCCGCCGCTCACGATCAGCTTAACCCCGGCGGCGCGGGCTGTTGCTTCAGGAATGATCTCCACCAGGGCAGCCAGTAGGCTGGGATTGCTCGAGATGCAAAAAGCCCCTGCTTTTGCAAGCGCTTCAAAGCAGCTGATGATGGCCCCGGGCAGGGATGTATCCACGCCTGTCCTCAGGTTCCATCCGCTATAACCGGTGGGATCGAAGCGGAGCAGCGGCTTTTCACCAGGCTTGTCGCGGATGGTAAAGCAATACAGCAGGTTACCGGCATCCGGCTTTAATCTCAAACGGTAAGCAATCCTGGGCACCGACAACAGGGTAGCGTAGTGATGAAAAAGAGTTGAGTAAAAAATAGCCCTCGGCGGCCCGGTGGAGCCGCTGGTCCCCTTGATCCACACACCCAACGGGTCGGACTCCGTAGCCCTGTAGTCTTTCGCTGCCCGCCTGAATTCGGCTTTGGAAACAATGGGCAGTTCAGAGAGGCTGGCAATAGGCGGGTGATCCTGGTAGGCAGGGATCCCGGAACGTATCCATTGGTTGAAATCTTCCACCGCTTTACGGTGATAATCAAAAGGAGCTTCGAGTGAATGAATGAAGGCCTTCATATTTTCCCGGAGCAGCCCGCAGCATTCCTGGGCGGATGCTATGTCGGACAGGTCTAAAGTAAGCTCCGGCCACAGGGCGCATAGCTGCGTGAACTCGTCCATGTTCAAAGTGGTCGTGGGGGTTGGCTCCTTGCCGCTGTCTTTCATTCAAATAGGGGTATTACTGAATTGGTGATGGGGGCGGCGCAGGCCCAGGTGTCCGCGGAGTGTTTGTGCCGTGTATTCGCAGCGGAACAGCCCTCTTCTTTGCAGTTCGGGGATGACCAGTCTTACAAAATCCTGCAGACTGCCGGGCAGCAGGGGCGGCATGATACAGAACCCATCCGCCGCACCCGATATAAACCATTCCTCCATCTGGTCGGCTACCTGTTGGGGCGAGCCTGTCACCTGCCAGTGTCCGCGGGAGCCGGCCACCTTCAGGTAAAGCTGGCGGATGGTAAGGTTTTCGCGGCGGGCCATATTCAGGAGGAGCGATTGCCGTGACTTGCCTGCATTGGTTTCGGGAAGATCGGGGAGAGGGCCGTCAAGCGGGAAGGCGGAAAGGTCCACGTTGCCTACCTGGCCAGCCAGGAGCGACAGTCCTACCACGGGATCGATCAGCTCCTGCAATTCCTCGAATCTTTCGCGGGCTTCGCTTCCGGTTTCTCCCACCATAACAAACAACCCGGGCATCACCAGCAGGTCGGATGGGTTACGGCCATACCGGGTGGTTCCGGCTTTTATACGGGCGTAGAAATCCTGCGCTTCGGCAAGTGTTTGCTGGGCAGTAAAGATTACTTCACCCGATCCGGCTGCCAGCTCCATGCCGGGGCCCGATGAGCCGGCCTGTACGATCACCGGGTGTCCCTGCGGCGTACGGGGCACGTTCAACGGCCCTTTTACCGAAAAGAACTTTCCCTGGTGATTGAGTGCATGTACCTTGTCTTCGTGAAAGAAGAGGCCCTCCGTCTTGTTGCGGGGAAATGCGTCGTCCTCCCAACTGTCCCACAATCCCTTCACTACCTTTACAAACTCAGCGGCCCGTTCATAGCGTTCGGTATGGTCAGGGTGGGCTTTCAACCCGAAATTGTAGGCTTCCTCTTCATTTTGAGAGGTGATGAGGTTCCAACCGGCACGGCCGCCGCTGATATGGTCCAGCGAAGCAAATTTGCGGG
>DASWNB010000389.1:0-5281 GCA_036399455.1 Flavisolibacter sp.
TCAGGTTCCTGTCCTGCTGTTTGGTGATGTATTTCATCTGCACCGCCGTGCCCCTTGCGTTGGAGGCCGACAGCAGGAAGCCCGCCGCTACAAGGTTTATGATGAGCGATGAGCCGCCATAGCTCATAAAGGGCAGCGATACGCCGGACAGCGGAAGGGCGCCCGTGGAGCCGCCTGCAATCAGCAGGAACTGTACAAAGGTGCTTACGCCGATGCCTGCGCAGAGATAGAACAGGAAAGGCGTTCCCGTTTGCCTGCCGATGATGATGGACCTGTGGAGGTAGATCAGGAAAAGAATGAAGATGCAGATGATGCCCGCCAGCCCGAACTCTTCGCCCCAGGAAGGAAGGATCATATCGGTATGCGCTTCGGGAATGGTCTTGGCAAATCCTTCGCCTGCACCCTGTCCCGTAAGCCCGCCGCTGGCCATGCCCCAGATGCCGTTGGCTACGTGGTCGCCGCCGAACACTTCGTTGTTCCAGGCATCCTGCCAGATGGATTTCCGGTCCACCAGCCTTTGCATGGGTCCTTCAAATATCTGGTCGAGGAAAGGTATTTGGTCCAGCAACAGGAAACTTGCCATCACCACCAGAGCCATCACGGAAGATTCGCTCAACTGCTTCCTGCCGAATTGCATGGAAAGGAATATCGCCAGCACGGTGATGCCCGTTGCCAGCCATACATTGCCCAATACCCAAAGCAGGAGCACGTAAAGGATAACGGTGCCTATCGCGTAAGCAAAATCTCCCCTGGAAAAAGAAAAGAGGATGATAAAGGAAAAGCACACCACCATGGCAGGACCCAGGTCGCCGAGGGCCAGGAAGAGCAGGATGGTAAGTACGATGGCGATCAGTGCAAAGGAGAAGAAGGCCCAGCGTTTCTGCCAGCGCACATATTCAGAAATAAATTTTTCGTTGAGCGTAAAGAAGCCCGCCAGGAAGATGAGTATAAAGAACTTCACGATCTCGCTGGGCTGGAATCCAAACAGGTTCACCTTTACGCCGCTGCCTTCCGGCCCGGTACCGAACACGATGGTCAGCAGAAGCAGCAGCATGGCCACGACTGCCCATTGCCAGCCGGCTGCGGCCCTGCGGTCGTTCTTAAAGGCAAAGAGGCGGAACAGTCCCGAGTCCACTGTAAAGCGGCGGAGGTTGAACAGCAGCAGGACACAAATGAGCAGCATGCCCCCGCCGAAATAGCCTATGGTGCTGCGGGCCAGGAAGCGGTCGCGCAGCGGGTCCTGGAGGCTGAAGAGCGTGATGAGCGAAAAGCCCGTAAGCAGCATCACCGCCGGAAGTATCAGTTGGTCGGCCTGCGGGAATTTTGCGGAGAGAAACAGGTGCACCACCAGGAAGGAGCCGAGGAATACACCCAGTATGATCCAGAACCAACGCGATGCTTCCGCAGGCAGGCGCACGATAAGCGCCTTTTCTTTTTTGAGGTTATTGAAATCCTTTGTAGAGAAAAGCTTTATCCTGTGCGGCATCTGCCTGAAGCTGAACGAAAGGTCTCGGTTCAGCTCCGCGGTTCCCTGCGAAGAGCCGAACTGGAAGCCGGGCTGCAGGGGCAGCACTTCAAAGGCTTTCCCGTCGGGTAATCCGGTGAATGCAAAATCACCATCGGTATCGGTACGCGTATAAGCTGCCAGCGAAGTTAGCTGGCGGTTGCCGGCGGAGTCGAGTGTATAGGTTCGGCGGATGCCTTTGGCGTTCTCGGTCGCTTCCCGGTCGGCCTGGCTAACGTTGCCGTAAAGGCTGTCCTGCGGAAGAACCAGTTCCAGGCGAACGAGTACGCCGCCTACTCCATCGCCGTCGGCGTTATGAATGGTTCCTTTGATGTCGTGGCTGCCGGAGCCGATGGAGAGGCTGGAAGGCAGGTCGGGCGGTGCATTTTTCTCCTGCGCAAAACGGACGGAATCGGGACCGCTGAAACCCAGCAGGGCCCGCGAAAGCTGTACCCGCTTTTTGTACGAATCTCCCCCGCGAAGAAAAGCATCTTCTGCCAGCACATCATAGCGGCTTTTATTCAGCTCACCGATGTTATCGATCTGCTCTTCGCCGGTAAGCTTTTGCGCCAGCACGGAGCGGATGTAGGCTATGTCGCGGACATCTTCCAGGTAAAAACCTCTTTCCAGCAGGTTGCCCAGCCTTTCGGCGGGCTTGTCTGCGTTGAGGTTCACCATGCTGCCGTCCTGGAGGCGGCGGGGCACTTCGGCAAAATCGCGGCGAAGCACGGAAAAGAGGTCGAGGAAGATGAGGACCAGCACCACGCCGGCCAGGAGTAAGAATACCCTTTCCAAGCCCCTGCGTAATAACCAATGCCTGTTCGATGTCATGCTTTCAATAAATTATTTTGGTAAGGAATCGATGCGTAAAGTGGTATCGCCTGCCGTTCCGTTCACGTACAGGTTGCCGGGTACCGGGTAAGTGGATTGAATGGGTATGCGGCAATTTATAAAGCGCACGTTCTTCAGGCGCACGCCCCTGTTCTGCACCGACAGCGCCACATCGAACCCGTCGAGCGTGAGGCTGTCAAGCAACACTTTTTTGCAATTGGCGGAAAAGATGAGACCCGGGCCTTTCAGCGTGGAATCTGCTTTCAGCACCAGCCCGTGGCCCCTGATGTGAAGCGTATCGGTGCCTACAAGCAAAGGCTCCGTCAGGCGGAGCGTATCGCCATAAGTGGAGTCCAGCATCAATATGATACGTGATGATGCGAGGCTGGCGGAGAGGCGTTGTTCACGGGGGTCTTTCTGCACGATGGGAGTTTCTTCCACTGCTTTTTTATCGCGGTAGTTGGAATAAAGCAGCCACAGGAATCCTCCTCCAAAGAAGATGCAGAGCAGCACGAGCACCAGCATGGCTTTACCCCCGCTTCTTTTGCGGCGGCGTACCGGTGGTATTACGGGGCTTTCTTCCTGCTGCTGCTGGCTTTGCTCCCTTTGCTTTTTTTTTACCACTACAGGCTTTGTCGCCACCTGCTTTATAGGTTTGGTGTTGTTGTGCACCAGCACTGCGGTAATATTGTCCTTCCCTCCTGCGTTGTTGGCCGCTTCAATGAGGGCGGATGTTTTTTCCTGGAGCGAGCCGCGGGTGAGCAGGATGGAGGTCATGGTCCTGTTGTCGATCATGTCCGTCAGCCCGTCGCTGCACAGCAGCAGCATGTCGCCAGGAAGGAAAGGCGACTCACCGGTTTCGATGTAGTCGGATTGTGTTGCAATGCGTGCATCGAAGCCAAGCGCTTTGTTGATCTCGTTGCGCTTGGGATGGCTCATGGCGGCTTCCTCGCTGAGGCGGCCGGAATCTTCCAAAAATCCTACGAACGATTGGTCGCGGGTGATCTTCACAAGCGTCTGGTCGCGGAAAAGGTAGAGACGGGTATCGCCTACATGGGCATAATAAAACTTGTTGTTCTCCGTATCGGCCAGCGCCAGCGTGACCACGCAGGCCATGCCTTCGAGGCGGGGATTGTTCTGCTTTTCTGCAAATATCTTTTCGTTGGCTGCGGAAAAGGCTTCTCGGAGCATGGTGAGCACTTCGCCGGAGGGGATGCGGAGATAACCCAGGATGGTATCCCTTGCAATCTGCGCCGCCACTTCTCCCCCTTCATATCCTCCCACGCCGTCGATGGCGCAGGCTGCAATGTAGCGGTTGTTCATGATGGGCTCCGCAATGAAGGTATCCTCGTTATTCTGCCTCACACGGCCCGTATCGGTGCTGCCGAAGTAGTTTTTAGTCATTGGAGGAATGCGTCTTTTTTATTTCCCTGAAATGAGCCACGAGCAGCAAAATACAGATCCCCAGCAGGGCTATTGATAAAACAAAGGATGCGATAGCAAACATAATCAGGATTTGAAGATGTTGATGCCGACGATGCCGTTCAGCACCAGTTTGGAATTAATGGCCACTTCCACCCAGTTGGGGCGGTCGGGGCTGCTGCGCTCCACCTCTTTTTCATTCACCAGCGTTTTCTCGCCGAACGAGGCAAGATAAAATTTGGATTCGCTCCCGCTGTAGCGAAGGCGCAGGTGGGGCGTGTTCACCCATTCGGAAGGTACGCGGAAGATGTTGGACGCCTCGCGGGTTTCGTCCTTGCCGGAAACAATGATCTCCTCGTCGCGCATGATGTACTCCAGCTTTTGCCCTGCAAAGGCTTTGCCGTGCAGGATGGTTTCCAGGCGTGCAATGCCTGTGCCGGCGCTGCTGGATATCTTTTTTTCGTCGTACACCAGGTCTTCGCCGTAAAGCACTTCGTAATATCCTTCGCTGAAGGAGGAAAAACCTTCGAGGATGTCGGGGTTTATGTCAAGGTTCTGGGCGATGCGGGTCTGGCGGGGAATGTAAGTTACGCGCAGGTTCTCTTCTTTCTGCACTCCTCCGCTGCCGGTGGGCAGCAGCTTGCCGATAAAGCCCATATCTCCCTGTACAAAATCGGGATGCGGCACAAAGCGGAACACCCAGCGGGAGCTGGACGGCTCCACGGTCTTGCCCTGTCCCCGGTAGCCTTTAAGCATATCATAGAACTTCTTTACCGATTCGCGTACGATATGAAAGGCGATGCCTTTTTTATTTTCCATGAAGTCCTTGTAATCTTCGGGGTTGAAGCAGATGATGTATTCATGGTAAAACACGATGCGGTCGGCAAAGGAAAGCTCCTGTATGGAAGAATTGAACTTTTCGATTATATACTTGTAAACGTCGTTTGGAGTGATGCTCACAGTGGGTTTTCCCGGGTCTGTATTTTCCTTTTTCAGGAACCAGTCGTGTAGCCCGATGCGCTGCCAGAATGTTGATTTTGATTTCATTGGTTCTTTTCTGCTCCGGTAAATTTAATCCAATAGGCTGAGAACGTCGTTGGAGCGGGAAAATTGGGTGAGGAACGTTAAATTTTGTTTCTGGTTTGCGGTTTCTGGTTTCTTGTTCGTTAGGTGTGGCGTTTCCTTCTTTAGCAGGGCCTCCGTAAGTGGGAGTTTTTTTTAGATAACCGCGAAGGACGCAAAGGAGCGCAAAGAGAAGTTCACGCACTTGTCCCGCAGCAGGCGGGAAGGCGCAAAGGAAAGGCAAAGGAGGGGTCGCCTGAACTACAATTTTTTCATTCGTGTCTCTTTGGTTTTCCGGCGTCTCCGTGGTTGCTATCCAGCGAAGAACGCAAAGATTCTGTGTTGATTTTAGAGTTTTGCGTTAAGTTTTTTAATTTTATTCTTTAGGCGGCGTTATCGTCAGCCTCTTTAGGGCGGTCTTCAATGACCGCTCTAGTTCTGTAGAGCTGGCTGCTCTTCATT
>DASWNB010000390.1:0-3129 GCA_036399455.1 Flavisolibacter sp.
GCTCCAGTATCTTGTAATGCTTGAACTTTTCCATTTCGGCCAGCCTCTTCACGGTAAAATCTTCCATCGAGCTAATGAGCAGGTTGTGAAGCTTTTGAGCGGTAATGCGGAACCACCGCGGGTGGCCGTCTTTTACATAGAATCGCTCCAGGTCGGCGGGTTCGCCGGTGCGGGCCACTTCCATATAAACGTCGGGAATATCCGATTGGCGTGCGTTAGGCATCACTTCGAGAAAGCGGCGGCCAATGGGATCCACCCCGCCTATGAAGCTGCGGCTTACCTGGTTGATGTACAGGAACTCCAGGTCTTCGGGCTCGCCATCGTCCCCGTAAATAATGCGGAACACGGCAAAAGCCCGGGCCGAGGCGTCGAATACGGATTGCAGGAGGTCCTTGCCCTGCCTGATCTCTTCTTCCGCTTTCTTGAACTCGGTAATGTCCTGCACGGTGCCGTGCAGCCGGTACACCACGCCTTCTTCGTTCTTCACCGAGTCGGCGCGGCGGTTCACGTAACGGGTGGTTCCGTCGGGGAGCTGTATGCGGTGGGAGAACTCGTGGGTGCCTCCGGTGCTGCGGACCCGCACCAATTCTTTTTTGAAAAGAGTAAGGTCGTCCGGGTGGGTCCAGGCCAGGATCTTTTCCATGGTGATCTCTTCGCTTTGCGGTTCCAGCCCATAAATGCGGTACAGCTCGTCGGACCAGGTGAGGCGGTTCGTTTCACGCTCCCATTCAAAGCTCCCCAGCCTGCCGATGGCCTGCGCTTCCTTGAGGCGCCGGTGCTCATGGCTGAGCTTTTCGCGGGTTTCCTTTATCTCGGTAATGTCGTAGAACAGGATGATGAGCCCTTCCGCGGAGGATGTGGCGGAGAGATAGAGCCAGTCTTCCGCGTAATTGCAGTAGTATTCGCCCTGCGAAGGAACATTGCTTTCGAGAGCCGCCGCAACAATGGCTGCGCTGGCGGGTTCCATAAGCTGCTCCATAAAGTCGCGGATGTTCTTTCCCAGCCAGTCCTCCCGGTCTATCTTCCACAGTTCTTCCGCCCTGCGGTTGATGTAGCGGAAAACATGGTCCTTGTCCAGCTCTATGTAGGCTTCGCTGATGTTGTTCATCAGGCGGGCGCCCCTTTGCTGCTCCAGGCGCAACAGGTATTCGTTAGTAAGGTCGTGGGTGATCCACAGCACGGAAGCCACGTCTCCTTTTTCGTTCTTGATGGGGATAAGATAAACCTCGCGGTAGCTGCCCTGCTGCTGGTCTTCGCGGCCGGGGATATAAACGGTTTCACCCTGCAGCGCTTTGCGGAAGTCCTCGTAAGAAGGGTTGTCCGGCGAGTTGGGAAACACCTCCAGCACGTTGCGACCCACCACTTCCTTCTTGTGCAGCCCGTACAGCTCCTCGCATTTTTGATTCCAGTACAGGTAGTTCATGTTGCGGTCCAGCACAATGATCTGGTCCACGGAAGATTCCACCAGCTTTTCAATAAAGCTGAGCCTTTCGGCCAGGTTCTGGTTCAGCTCGAATTCGCGGGTGATGTCGTGCATTACGTGGAGGACCCCGGTCACAATGTTTTCCTCGTCGCGGAGCGGCAGCATGTGCAGGTCAAAGAATTCGCGTCGGATAGAGCTTTGCCTGGAAGGCTGGTGCACGGCTTCACCGGCCAGCACACGGTTGAAAAGCGCAATTTCCTCAGGGGTTCTGAGTCCCGGCATTACGTCGAAGAAGTTGCGGCCAATAGCCTTGTCCCTGCGGATGCCATAAGCTTCCTCGCAGCGCTTATTCCAGAGAAGGATGTTGTTATCTGTATCAGTGATGATCACGCGGTCGAGGATGTTGTCCGTAAGGGATTCAGCCAGGTATGCACGCCTGTGCAGCTCATGTTTAAGCTGGTACTCCTGGGTGATATTCTGGACGGTAACGATGAGCAGTTCCTTCTGGTCCCTGCGCATGAGCCGGAAGGCGCCCTTCATGTGATGGAGGGTCCCCAGGTGGGCCAGGCGGAACTCCAGGCTTACTCCCTGTTCGGTTTCCTGCGCCAGGGTCATGGCGTCGGTAAATTTCTTGCGGTCTTCAGGGTGTACCAGCCGGAGCAGGTGCCGCTGGGTGATCTCCACGGAATTAGGCTTGTATCCCAGCAGGTGGTAGAAGTTTTCACTCCAGCTCACCCGGCCTGTATCCAGCTCCAGGAACCAACTGCCCGTGCCGGTCATTTCCTCGGCTTGCCAGTGGACAAAATTGCGTACCGAAATGGTTTCCTGGTGCTCGGCCAGTTTTTTCTCCAGCAATTTTTGCGTGGTAATATCCTGTATGATGTCCACCATTATGGGCTCGCCGCCGTAAAGAAGCACCTTTCCCTTCTGGCGCAGGTACCGGGTTTTACCATCGGGGCGGATGATGCGGAACTCTGTTTCCTGCGCCGTATGCTCCCGGCGAAGCTTCCTGTCTGCTTCTTCCACCATCTCACGGTCATCAGGGTGCACGTAGTTGATCAGGAACTTTTGAGCGCTGGGCAGCAATACGTTCGGCTTGAGGCCGAAAATGCGGTAGTAATTATCGCTGCATTCTGTTTTGCGGGTAACGAGGTTCACCTGCCGGAAACCTACCTGTACCGACTGTTCGCTGAAAAGCAGGAGCTGTTTCTGGAAGCCTGTATCCTGGAGGGCCAGCTCGAGACTGTCTTCCTGCCGCACTTCGTCGGTAACGTCCTGGACAATGCCGTGGAGGATTACCTGGCCCCGGGAAGTGTTCGACCAGTGCGTGGCCTGGGAAACATACCTTACCTGGTCGCGGGCCAGTATCCTGAACCGGAGGTCCAGGGGCAGTTGCTCACGATAGGCGCGGTCGAAAGCCTCCTCTAAGTGGGGGCGGTCGTCCGGGTGAACGAAAGCGGAAAAGGTATTGGGATGGGGGTTGAGGCTCTGGGCCGGCAGCCCGTATATGCGGAAAACATTATCGGAATACCAGGTTTCGTTGGTGGTGGTGTTGATGTACCAGGCGCCGGAACGGGTAATGCGCTCGGCGAATTCGGCGCTTTTGCTTTTGAGGTAGAGCTGCTCTTTTTCGCGCTTCGCCTCTTCGACGCGAAGGGTGTGCTGAAGCAGGTTTTCCCCTGGCTCCGGTTCTTCACCCGTTTCTT
>DASWNB010000391.1:0-3389 GCA_036399455.1 Flavisolibacter sp.
GACCGTTCACGAAAACTAAAAAAACACAACAACAATATCATGGCTACAGTAATCATTCCAACGCCGCTGAGAAAATTCACCGGCAACACGGCAAGGCTGGACATCAGGGCAGGCAATATCAGGGAGGCCGTTGACGAGCTGACCCTCAATTTCCCCGAGCTGAAAAAGCACCTGCTTGATGAGCAGGGAAGCATCCGCTCCTTCGTAAACGTATTCGTTGGCGACGACGACATCCGCAACCTCCAGCAGGACCAAACACCCCTGAAGGAAGACAGCGTAATAAGCATAGTGCCCGCGATAGCGGGAGGGGCGAAAGGTGGAAGGAAAAGGTAAAAGGCGGAAGGAAGAAGGGTAGAAGGTAAAAAGTGGACGGCGGAGGAATTAGGAATTGGGCTTCGGCTTACGACTTACGACTCACGACAAAAAAACCGACATGAACTACAACGACATAAAATTTTCATCAGAAGAACTCGGCCGGTACAACCGGCATATCATCATTCCCGATTTTGGACTCGAAGCGCAGAAAAAGCTTAAAGCCGCTAAAGTGCTGGTGATCGGATCGGGTGGATTGGGCAGTCCCGTGCTGCTGTACCTGGCCGCTGCGGGCGTGGGCACCATCGGTATAGTGGACTTTGACGTGGTGGACGACAGCAACCTCCAGCGCCAGGTGCTGTTTGGTGTGGACGAGATAGGCAAACCCAAAGTGGAAGCGGCACGAAAAAGGCTCGAGGCCCTCAACCCGCACATCGCCATTAATGTTTACAACACGCAACTGACCTCTGAGAATGCCCTCCGCATCATCAGGGACTACGACGTGGTGGCCGACGGCACCGACAATTTTCCTACCCGGTACCTGGTGAACGATGCCTGCGTGCTGCTGGACAAGCCCAATGTGTATGCCTCCATCTTCCAGTTTGAAGGGCAGGTATCCGTTTTTAATTACAGGAACGCAAGTGGCGAAGTGGGGCCCAACTACCGCGACCTCTATCCCACGCCTCCGCCTCCCGGCCTCGTGCCGAGCTGCGCCGAAGGCGGGGTGCTGGGTGTGCTCCCTGGCATTATCGGCAGCCTGCAGGCCCTTGAAGTGATCAAGGTAATTACCGGCGTAGGCGAAACCCTCAGCGGGCGCTTCTTTATGTTCGATGCGCTGAATTTTGAAAGCAGGACCTTCAACATTAAGCGCAGTCCTGCTAACCCGCTCAACGGCGAAACCCCCACCATTACCGCACTGATCGACTACGAGCAGTTCTGCGGCATGAAAGCAGTGGAGAAACCCATCAGGGAGATCACCGCCAAAGAGCTGTACGACTGGCAGGTGAAGGGCGAAGACTTCCAGCTGATCGACGTTCGTGAACCACATGAATACGAGATCGTGAACATAGGCGCCGAGCTGATACCGCTGGGCACCGTTTCAGCAAATGCCGGTAAAATAGACCGCAATAAAAAAGTGGTGGTGCATTGCAAGATGGGCGGCCGCAGCGCCAAAGCTATCCGCGAACTGGAAGAGAAATTCGGATTCACCAACCTGTACAACCTCAAGGGAGGAATACTGGGTTATATAGATGAAGTGCAGCCGGAGCTGACGAAGTATTGATGAGGATGACGTTTTGGAGAGAAGCTGACGGCTGTTAGCTATTGGCCTTGTTCCCGTTCAACCTATGAGTATAGGCTTCTAAATATTTTTGCTTTACGCGGGACACAACGAAACAATCGAAGACAACCTACCTCGGCCTTTACCAAAACGGCCCGGACTTTGAATTATGTGCTTCGAAGTTTTGAGTTATGAACACAGTTACACGCGGCCTTGCCGCTACTTCGCTGATGACACTGTTCAGCTATTTGGTGTCTGAATACAGGAGGAAGAACTTCCGTGAACCCGAGCTGCTGGGCGATATGGTGCAGCCTGCCGTTGAAAAGAAAGAGTTGGCGCAGCCAGCGGGCTGGGGCATTCATTACGGCTTCGGGCTCACCTGGGCTCTGGTACACCGCTTGTGCTGAAACAGAAAGGCGTGCAGCCTACGGTGCGGACGGCGCTTACGCTTGGCGTGCTGAGCGGGGTGGTGGCAGTAGCCAGTTGGAACCTCATCTTTAAGGCGCATCCGCAGCCGCCGGAAACGGATTTCAAAAGATTTTACGGCCACCTCATTCTTGCCCATCTTGTATTCAGCCTTGTAACGGTAAAGAGCGGCGGCAAAAAGTAACGCTGGCACGGGAATTATGCCCCTGCCATAAAAAGCATGGTTGAATTATTAAGTGATTTCCCTCCCCACGTAGCGGCCTATCGCGCCTCCGGTTCCGTAGGCAAGGAAGAGTACGAGCGTGTGGTAATGGCCCGCGTGGACGAAGTGGCGGAACAGTACGGCAAGATCAACTTCATCGTACGCCTCGAAACCGACATCGACAACTACAGCATCGGCGCCTTTCTCGAATACATAAAGGTCAGCTTCGAACACTTTACCAAATGGAACCGCATGGCCATCGTCACCGACCAGCGCTGGGTCCAGAAAGCCTACGAAGTACTGAGTGTGCTTGTCCCGGGAACAATAAAGGGTTATGACCTGAACGAGTTCGATTCCGCAAAGGAATGGGTATCGGCCCCGTTGGAGAATGATAACCGATGAGTGATAACCGATAATCGATGAGTGATAACCGATAACCGATGAGTGATAACCGATAACCGAATTCCTCTCTTGGTGAACCTCCGTGCCCCCGCGCCTTTGTAGTTAACCAGAGGTGAGAAACGCACAACAGAAGATCGGTCATCGGTGGTCTCTCATCGGTTAACGGTCATCTGTCATCTAAAAAAAGCCCCGCCGGGAGGCGGGGCGCACGTTGGTATTGGTTTTCGAAAAATTTATGGGAAGATACCCAGTTCGGCGTAGCTGGTGCCTACTTTGTTGATCGCTACTACGTAGGCGGCAGTACGCATGTCGGGAATCTGCGGATTGCGTTTCCATTCGTCCATGATTTCGCGGGTGGCGGTGATCATGGTTTCCTCCAGGCCGCTGTGCACCAGGTCCACCTCGTCGGGGCCGTGCATGATAAACTGCCTTTCCCTGTCGCTTACATTTTTGCCGGTGAGCTCCTCTATCTGTCCCAGTATGTGCTGGTTCAGGTTTTCGGTAAAGCGCTTTTCCATGCGGCCGTAGCGTACGTGGCTCAGGTTCTTCAGCCATTCGAAATAAGATACGGTTACGCCGCCGGCGTTGAGGTACATATCGGGCACTACCAGCGTTCCCTTGGTGATGAATACTTCATCGGCTTCGGGAGTGAGGGGGCCGTTGGCGCCTTCGCCAATGATCCGTGCCTTGATGCGGGGAGCGTTCTCGCCGTTGATAACGTTCTCCAGCGCGGCGGGAATCAGTATGTCGCAGTCATATTCCAGTGCG
>DASWNB010000392.1:0-3739 GCA_036399455.1 Flavisolibacter sp.
CCGAAGCGGGCGATCAGGTCGCCGGCGGTTATGGGGTCGCCTTCGGATTTGTTTTGGAGGGAAGCAAGATCGAGATGACCGTAGAGGGTGTGGAAGACCATGCCGCCGGCTTCGTGGCGCAGGATGAGGGTGGCTCCGTAATCCCCGAAAGCGCTGTTGAAGGCCATGCTGTGAACGGTGGCATCCATGGGAGCGTAAATGGGCGTACCGGCCGGACCCCATACATCTATGCCCAGGTGCAGGCGGCGGGGCTCATGGCCCGCTTCGGCATCAAACACCTCGCTACGGCGGTAAATGGTACGGTGCTCGTTGTAGCCGCCTACGCCGTAGCGGCAACCCGAGGCCTTCAGCTTTTCTTCCACGTAGCGGCTGAAACTCGATGTGTCCAGCAATACGTCTACGGTGAGGTCGGTATTGGCGGCGGTAAAATCCATCGGCAGCAGGCGGTCGCCGGGAGCCAGGGGCACTACCGGGTGGAAGCTTGCTGCACGGGCTTTTGACCACTCTTCAAATTTCTGCTTATTCATTTTGGTCAATTAATAACTTCGGGCAGGCCATCTCCTTCATAGCCCTGCTGTTGCGCGGCAGACGGGAGATGCGCTCTTTCCCTGGAATTCTCAAAACTAAATCAATCTACATGAGCAAATGCCTGCTGCTCATAGTTGCTTTTGCCCTCGGCATGAGCAGCTATGCACAAACCAGTCCCTTGTGGCTGCGTTATCCCGCCATCTCACCCGATGGCAAGACCATTGTCTTCTCTTATAAGGGCGACCTGTACAAGGTGGCCGCCGCCGGCGGCGAGGCTTATCCCCTTACCCTGCACGAAGCACACGACTATATGCCCGTATGGAGCCGCGACGGTAAATGGATTGCCTTTGCCTCCGACCGCTACGGCAATTTCGACGTGTACGTGATGCCCGCTGCAGGTGGCGAGTCGAGAAGGCTGACCTACCACTCCGCACCCGATTACCCTTACGATTTTACACCCGACGGCAAATCAGTGCTGTTCGGCACTACGCGGAACGACATCTACACCTCCGCCCGTTTTCCAAACCGTAACCTGTTCCAGAAACTGTACAAGGTTCCGGTAGAAGGCGGCCGGTCCGTGATGTTCCTTTCCGCAGGCTCCGAATTTGCCCGCTACAACAGCAAGGGCGACAAGCTGATCTTCCAGGACCGCAAAGGTTTTGAAGACCCCTGGCGCAAGCGCCACACATCTGCCGTTACCCGCGACGTTTGGGTTTATGATACAAAGAAGGACGAATACACGCAGTTGTCTGCCTTTGAAGGCGAAGACCGCGAGCCGGTTTGGGGTGCTGATGACAACACCTTCTATTTCCTGAGTGAAAAGAACGGCTCTCAAAACCTGTTCAAGGCAACAACCGCAGCACAGGCCAATGTAACGCAGTTGACAAAGATGAAGGACCACCCCGTACGTCACCTCACCAGGTCGAATGACGGCACGCTGGCTTTTTCCTATGATGGAGAGATATATACCATGAAGGAAGGAAGCTCACCCCAGAAAGTACGCATCGTAGTAGGCACCGATACACGCACCAACTCGGAAAAGATACTCCCTATCAATACCGGCATCACGCAAACCGCTCTTTCGCCCAACGGAAAGGAGATAGCTTTTGTAGTACGCGGCGAAGTGTTTGTGACCTCTGTTGAAGGCGGACTGACCAAGCGCATCACCAACACGCCCCAGCAGGAAAGAAATGTACGCTTCAGCCCCGACGGCCGCTCCATTTACTATTCTACCGAAAGAGGCAACAGTTGGGATATTTACCGTGCATTTATCGAAAGAAAGGAAGAGCCTTATTTCTATGCTTCCACCATAGTGAGGGAAGAGCCGGTAGTAGCAACCGAGGCTGACGAATTCCAGCCCGAAGTTTCTCCCGATGGCAAAGAGATCGCCTACCTGGAGGAAAGGAATATCCTGAAAGTGCACAACATTGCCGGCAAGAAAAGCAGGACCATTGTTCCCAGGGGCGTGAACTTCTCTTATTCCGATGGTGATCAATACTACACCTGGTCGCCCGACGGAAAGTGGCTGTCCTTCAACTCGGCCGAAGGCCGCTGGGGCACTTCAGAAGTGGCCCTGATGAAGGCCGACGGCTCCGGCGAAAGGCGCAACCTCACCACCAGCGGCTTCAGCGACGGCCAGCCCAAATGGGCATTTGGCGGCAAGGCCCTCCTGTGGGTCACTGACCGCGACGGCAAAAAACCCCTGGCATTCCAGGGCGCAAGAGAAGTGGACATCTACGCCATGTTCTTCGACCAGGAAGCACACGATAAATTCCGGCTGACAAAGGAAGAATTTGCACTGGCAAAAGAAAGAGAGGAAAGGGAAAAAGAAGAAGCCGTGAAAGACACATCGACCAAGATCGCCCCGCCCAAAAAAGGATGGGAACCGCTGTTTGAAGGGCTGGACAACCGCAAGCTGCGCCTCACCATCAACTCGGGCAACATCTCCGATTACCTGCTGAGCAGCGACGGTGAAAAGCTGTTCTTCATGGCGCGCATGGAAAAAGGTTACGACCTGTGGATGACCAATCCCCGCACAAAAGAAACCAAGCTCGTTGCCAAGCTGGATGGCGGCCCCGCAGGCATGAGCGTGTCGAAGGACGGCAAATCGGTGTTTGTGGCAAGCGACGGTAAGATAGTGAAGGTGGATGCCGAAAGCGGCCGCATCTCCCCCGTGGTTGTCAACGGCGAAATGGTGCTCAGGGCCGACCAGGAAAGAGCTTACATTTTCGACCATGCCTGGAGGCAGGTATCAAAAAAATTCTACGACCCCAAGCTTCACGGTCTTGACTGGAACATGTATCATAAAGAGTACGCCAAGTTCCTGCCCCATATCAACAACAACTACGACTTCCAGGAACTGCTGAGCGAATTCCTGGGTGAGCTGAACGCCTCCCACACCGGCGGCCGCTACTCGCCCCAGCAGCAGAACACCGATGCCACGGCATCGCTGGGTTTACTGTACGATGAAACCTACGAAGGCGACGGCGTGAAGGTGATGGAAGTGCTGGAAGGCGGTCCCATCATCAACGCAAGAACCAGGATAAACAAGGGTGTCATCATTGAAAAGATCGATGGCGAAGCCATTACCAATACCATGGACTGGTCGCGGCTGCTGAACCGTAAATCGGGCAAGAATGTGCTCCTGGGCCTGTACGACCCCGCCACGAAGCAGCGCTGGGACGAAGTGACAAAACCCATTACGCAGAACGATGAACAGAACCTGCTGTACACCCGCTGGGTGAACATGAACCGCAGGAAAGTGGAAGAGCTTTCCGGCGGCAAAGTCGGCTATGTACACGTACAGGGCATGAACGACGGAAGCTACCGCACTGTTTATGAAGATGTGCTGGGCAAGAACGCTACCAAGGAAGCCCTGATCGTAGACACCCGCTTCAACGGTGGCGGCTGGCTCCACGACGACCTGGTGACCTTCCTCGGCGGCAGGAAGTACTTCGACTTCTCGCCGCAGGGCGCAACTCCCACCTCGGGTGAACCCCGCAACAAGTGGGCGGCGCCTTCCGCGGTGCTGATGAGCGAATCCAATTACTCCGATGCCTTCCTCTTCCCCTATGCCTACAAAGCGCTGGGCCTCGGCAAGCTGATTGGCATGCCCGTTCCCGGCACCGGCACCGCTGTATGGTGGGAAACCCAGATCGATCCCACGCTGGTGTTCGGCATACCCATGATAGCAACCGTAGGAAAGGAAAAG
>DASWNB010000393.1:0-2395 GCA_036399455.1 Flavisolibacter sp.
AATGAAGAGCAGCCAGCTCTACAGAACTAGAGCGGTCATTGAAGACCGCCCTAAAGAGGCTGACGATAACGCCGCCTAAAGAATAAAATTAAAAAACTTAACGCAAAACTCTAAAATCAACACAGAATCTTTGCGTTCTTCACTGATAGTAGCCACGGAGACGCCGGAACACTGCGAGAAACACGAAGGGAAGGGCTATAGTTCAGGCGGCCTATTCTTTGCGCCTTTGCGTGAAATCTCTTTGCGCTTCTTTCCCGCCTGCTGCGGGACAAGTGCGTCCTCCGCGTCTTGGCGGTTAAACCACGGAGGCTTCGCTAAGGAGAAAAAGGTAATTAAAGTAAAAGTGGGACCGGTCATTTCCGGTCCTCTTCAGCGGAGTTGTCATTTCCTGAAGAAAGGTTTTCATCCTGCTGCTGGTCGCCTTCGGCGGGAGGAGTGTCCGCAGGCTCGATGGGTTCGCCGGGAAGCTCCACGGTGGGAAGCTCTTCTTCCTGCTGGTCGCCTTCGATAAAAAGATTGTCGGCAATGAATTCCTCGCCGGCTTCTTCGGACTCCAGGTCCTCGGCAGGCGGTTCGCCCCTGTCCTCTTCTGCGGAGGCTCCGGGCTGCCCTTCGCCCAGTCCAAAGGAATGGCCATTAAGATGCTGGTCTTCCTGTTCCAGAGCTACCGGCCCAATCAACTGGCCGTCGTCCGACACTGCAAGTGTTTCACTTTGCTCAAAATCGGTATGGTTCACGATGGTAGGCTCCACAACCTGGTCGGCCAGCACTTCCCTGATCCTGGGCAGGTCGTCGGGGGAGTTGATGCCGAAGTAATCCATGAAGTTCTTGGACGTGGAATAGACCAGTGGATGGCCGGGAAGCTTTTCGTTACGTCCGCTGATCACAATGAGTTCTTTCTCCAGGAGCTTCTGCACGCTATAATCGGAGCTCACGCCGCGGATGGCTTCTATCTCACCCTTGGTGATGGGCTGCTTGTAGGCAATGATGGCAAGCGTTTCGAGGGCGGCGGCCGAGAGGCGCTTCAGGAATTTCTCCCCGTTCAGTTGTGCCACCGTCTTATGGTAGTGTTTTTTTGTAAGGAACTGCCATCCTCCACCGCTCTGGCGCACTTCAAAGGGATAGAACTCGGAGTTGTACTTCTCCACTATTCCCTCTATGGCTGCGTCCACCTGCCCGGCTTCCACCTTGTCTTCCATAAAGCCAAAGGCCTGGTTCACCAGTTCGGTGATCTCGGCCGAAGTAAGCGGCTTGTCCGAAGCAAAGATGAGCGCTTCAATATGCGGTATGAGGTTCGAAACTTCCATTGATCTTTTTGGTTGAGAAACCGGTCAGACACCAATTCCCAATTCCTAATTCCTTGATTCTTTATAATTATCCCTGCAGGGCAGCAGCGCCGCTCACGATCTCGGTAAGCTCCGTAGTGATGGCTGCCTGGCGGGCCCTGTTGTAGGATATCTTGAGGTTGCGTAATAATTCGTTGGCGTTTTCGCTGGCCTTGTCCATGGCGGTCATACGGGCGCCGTGCTCCGAAGCATTGGCATCCAGTACGGCTTTGAACAGCTGGGTGTTCAGGATCTTGGGCATCAGCTCGGCAATCAGCTCTTCCTTGCCCGGGTCGAAGATAAAGTCGGCCCTGGTGGCGTTGGCTGCATTCTGGGTTTTGGGAATGGGCAGGAACTGCTCGGAAACAAAGCGCTGGGTGGCTGCGTTCTTGAATTCGCTGTACACCACTTCCACGGCATCGAACTCGCGGTTCAGGTAAGCGCTGACTGCAGCCTGAGAAGCCTTCTGCACGGAGTCAAAGGTCAGGTTCAGGAAGATGTCTTTATAAGTATCGCTCACCTTGAAGTTATTCTTAAAAAAGTGCTCGTAGCCTTTCTTGCCTATGCTCCAGATGGTGACATTGCCCCTGGAGAACTGGCCGGAATATTTTTCCCGGATGACCTGCTTGGCCAGCTTGATCACGTTGGCATTGTAGGCGCCGGCGAGCCCACGGTCGGAAGTGATGACGATGAGCAGCACTCTTTCCACGGGCCTTTCCAGGGCCAGGGCATTGCCTCCTTCTATTTCGGTATTGCTCACGATGTTGCTCAGCATCTCCTGCAGTTTGCGGGCATAGGGGCGCATCTGCACGATAGCGTCCTGTGCACGGCGAAGCTTGGCGGCGCTCACCATTTTCATTGCCTTGGTGATCTGCTGCGTGCTCTGAACCGATTTGATGCGGTTACGTACTTCTTTTAACTGACCAGCCATTTTTTTGTCCTGATTTGGCCGCAAAAGTAGTGCAAGACGGGCTAAATTCCATGATGTAGTTTCTGGTTTCTGGTCTGTGGTTTCTGGTTCTTCAGGTGTGATATTCCCTCTTTTAGCGGTTACTCCCTGGTTTTGAGCC
>DASWNB010000394.1:0-9720 GCA_036399455.1 Flavisolibacter sp.
CAGCGGTGGCTGCGCCGAATATGAAATCGGTAGTGCCTTCGATGTAGCAGTCCCGGAAGTAGTGCTTGACGCCGGAGCCGGAAAGAAAGAGCACGTCCTGGAAACCGGTCATGCGGCAGTTGCGGAAGCGGGCACGGTTGCCTTCCACGCGAAGGGCCACGGCCTGCCCCACATTGAACCCTGCATTGTTCTCGAAGCTGATATTGCTGGCGCTGAAGTCATTGCCATAGATGAACACCGAGGCGCAGGTCCAGGTGTTGAGCGTGTCGCCGTTGGGCAGCCTTGTGCCTGCGTGGTTATCGTATGTGATGACGGTCTGGTCCTTGTCCTCTCCCATCAGGTTCACGAAGTTCTTGGTGGCATCCACGATCACCACTTCCTTATACCTTCCTTTTTTTACAAAGATTGTTATAGGCTTGCTGTTTCCTTCGGGGATGGAGTTCAGGGCGGCTTGAATGGTTTTGAAATTGCCGGTGCCGTCCTGCGCCACCACTATCTTTTTCTGCGCTCCCGCAAACAGGACTTGCGCTACAAGCAGGAAGGCCAGCAAAGAATACCTCATGTGCGGTCTATCGTTTTATTATGCGTTCTGCCAATTCAAGCTTCAGGCTGCGTATATCGGCCAGTACCAACTGGGCCATCTTGCGGGCGCCAAGCTCGCTGAAATGCGTATTGTCCACTTTTCCCTGCGGGTAATTGGGATGCTCGCCGGGCTGCAGGTGCAGGAAGAGCAGCTTCGAATTCTCCTCGCCAAATTGCTGCAACAGCTCCTGGCTTCTTCTATCCAGGTCTATCAGGGGAACGTTCAGCTCCTTTGCCAATTCCCTCACCACGGCGGAATATAGCGGGTGGGTTTCCTGTATGCGCCCCAGCGAATCGAAGCGGCGGCGGGTAACGGGAGTCACCAGCACGGGATACGCTTTTGCGGCGCGGGTTTCAGTCACGAACTTTGTAAGGTTGATCCTGTATTGTTCCGGCGATGTATAGCGTTCCACCTTTTCCTTCGATTCGTCATTATGGCCAAACTGCATGAACACGTAATCGCCTTCGCCCAGGCCATCGGTCACAGCTTTCCAGAGGTTTTCGGAAATAAAGGTGCGGGTGCTTCTGCCGTTCTTCGCCCTGTTCTCCACCGTAACGGTGGAATCGAAAAAATAGGTGAAGGGCATGCCCCAGCCGGTTTCCGGGTAAGCTTTTACTTCCTTGTTGGCGATGGTGGAATCACCTACGAGCCAGACCTTTATTTTTTTCTTTTCAGGCAGGGCAAAGGCCAACAGGGAGATGGCCAGCGCCGGAAGCAGGTAGTTCTTCATGCTGGACTTTTATCGGTAAGGCTGTTGATGTAAACTTCGATGTTGGTATAGAAGCGATGCAGCTTCAGGCCCGCTGCATCTGAAGCATCGGCGGGGTTGAGGCCGTTCTTTTTCTCCCAATCATCAGGCATGCCGTCGCTGTCGCTGTCGGCAGGGGCAGGCGTTGATTTCAGCGCGGGCCAGGCATTGGCTGTTTGCTCGTAGGGAGTGCCGTGGGGATAGCCGCCCTGCACGTCGATGAGGCGGCCCTTGCGGTTCTTTACATCGTTGAGGATGCGGGCATCGAGCGTGTCACGGACCGGCAGGCTGGCGCCTCCATACTCCATGACATCTTTAAATGCACGCTCTGCTGTTTGGGTACGCACCCCGTCAGCGGTAAAGGGCTGCGCCACCACCACGTCGCGGGGCTGAAGCACTTCATCCTTGTTCATGTGAACGCCCAGCAGGTTGTTGCCTGTAACCTCGGGAAAGCCATCAACAAAATTGCCTTCCACGAAAAAGCGTCCGTAATCAATATCATTTGTTTTGGATGGATTTACTATCCTCGACTGAACGCTTTTCTTTGTGACCGGGCCGGATTTATAATAGTTACCCACCAGGTTGTACCGGCCGCCTTCGCCGCCGTATACGCTGTTATCCCCCCAGTTGTAAATAACATTGTTACGGAAATCAACCATCTCTTCGGGGTGGGTGCGGATGCCGCCAAAGCGGGGATTGCGGCTCAGGCAGTGTGCAAAAAGATTGTGGTGTGCTGAAAGATGACGTCCGCCCCAGATACCGCCGTACCCGTGGTTTTCAAAATCCTTATCACCGGTTTCAAAATGATAGGAGTAGTTCAGGGGCTCGCTGATGATGTTCCATTGCAGGGTGGTGCTGTCGCCGCCGTAAACGGAAAACACTTCGTCGGTGCTCCAGCTCAGGCTGCAATGATCGATGATGATGTGCTTGCGTCCCTGGCCGCTCAGCGCGTCGTCGTGGCCGCTGCCGTGCACCTGGGTCCTGTTCTGGTGACGGTCGCCCATGCGTATGCGCAGGTAACGGATAATGATGTTGTCGCCGTTGAGGCTTACCGGGTGGTCGGCAATGCAGATGCCATCGCCGGGAGCAGTTTGTCCTGCAATGGTTGTATTGGCGGAAATATTGAGCTTGGAAAGAAGATGGATGGTTCCGGATACGGCAAACACAACGATCTTGGGCTGCTTGCTCTTGAGCGCCGCACGAAGGCTGCCGGGACCGTCATCATCGAGGTTCGTCACCACAACTACCTTTCCTCCCCTTCCGCCCGTGGTGTACTTACCATATCCTTCGGCGCCTGGAAACGCCACCGCCACGCTTTCATCCCCCGGAGGGGCAACAACTGCTTTCCTCGGCTGTGCGCAGGAAGAGAACACAAGAAGGTTCACCAGCGCCGCAGCTATTATCGTTCGTTTTTTCATTCGTTTAGTTAAGGGATGACCGATGACTAACCGTGAATCGTGAATCGTGAATCGTCAATCGGTTATCGCTCATCGGTGGTCGGTCATCGGTGGTCGGTCATCGGTCATCTGTTATCGGTCATCTGTTATCTATCTCCACCTCGGGTCCCCCGCCGTATTGCGTCCGGCGAAGCTGTTGTCGATGATGGTGAAGTTGCCGTTGCCGGGGTCCTGGAACAGGTTGGCCGAGGTGCCCGGGTAGGCTATGAGCGAGGGTATGTCGTTACCCGCTGTTACATAATCTGATGTTTTGTACGAGTTGGCCACGGTGACGCCTGTAGCAGCATTCACCCTGATGCCACGCACCACCGAGTTGCCGGAGTTGGCCTTGCCCACACCAAAGATGGTGTTGTTGATGGCTATGCCTGCCGTTACGTTGTTGGTGCCGCTCTGGCTGTAGTCGATAAAGAAGTTGCTCGTAGCGCCTCCGCCAAGCGGTGTTTCGTTAAAGGTGCAGTTTTCCACCAGCACGGAAGTGGAGTTCTGGCGGCTGGTGATGATCTTGTCCGCCTTGTACACGGTGCTGTTCCTGAGCACGATCCTGTCCGCCCTGCACGATACGTTGTCCACCGTGATCACGCCGTAGTTGCCGAGGCTGTCCACCACGCAGTTGTCGAGGCGGAATTCGGAAATGGTAGTAGTGCCGGACTGCAATCTTACCAGGCCGCGGAAAGCGCCTATGCGGCAGTTCTCGAAGATCATCTTGCCTAAAGTAGCGCCGCCGGTAGTATTGAAGATGTAACGCGAAGTATAGTTATCGCTCCTTATGGCCACGTTGCTGAACTTGATGGAGTCGATGGCGGCTGAAGCCGTGAAGTTGAAATTGCTGGTGAAGTAGATCATCGCCAGGCTGGGATTGAGCAGGTCGTCGCCGCTTACGATGGTTACTGATTTGGACAGGGGCGTATTGGCCGAAACCGTGTAGGTCTGGCCCCTGCCGAGTACCACGATGCTTCCTGAAGGAATGATGGGCAGCGTATCCACCAGTACGGTGGGACGGCCGGAAATGCCCCTCAGGTCGATGATGTTGCCGCTCATGGGAACCTTTGTCCTGAACGTTACCAGTCCCTTGCTGCGTGTGCCGGCGAAGATCTCCGCGGTGTATTGAGTGTTGGACGTAAGGCCGGTGATAAGCTTGCGTTCAGCGGTTATATCGCCTGCCGTGAGGGCTATGTCCATCGGCGTGCCGTTCTGCGGGGTTAGAACGATTTTTGTCAACCCGGCAGTTGTTCTCCATTTCAGCAGCACGGCCACATCGATGATGTCCGTGGCCTGCACGGGCAGGAATATCTGCTCGCCGGTCATGGAAAAGCGTTCGCTGATAACCCAGTACGACTGCGGTATGTTGCCGCTGGTGTCGGCCTTTACGCGGGCCACGTAGTTGGTCCTTACGGTCAGGTTGCTGGCCGTGATCACCACCCTGGCCGTGTCTACCACTGTTCTGTACACGATGTTCTGGAAGCTGGAGTCGCGGGACACTTCCACCGTGTAGGTCACCTTACGCCCTTCGGTGAACAGCGAGGGGTTCCACTCAAGGGTCACAGTGGTGTCGGCGGTTGTCACGTCGATATCGCCGGGCGTGAACATCCTGATCTGGTCGAATTCCCTATCCTTATCCTTTTTACAGGATACGGTAAAGGCCATGACCAGCAGCGCCAGTATGGATAAGCTTTTTATATTCATTTTTTTCATTGCTCTGGGTTTTAAAACTAACAGGGATTAGTAGCCGTAATCCTGCGTCAGCTTGTAGTTTTGATTAAGGATTCCGGAATAGATGGGAAACAGCTCTTTCCTGTTCGGCTCGAACATGAGCGCAAATCCCTGTCGTGAACCGGTTATCTGTTCCTGCGTAACGGAAGCCCTCCAGCTCTTGCGGGTATAGCCCGTGGGGGTGGAAGTCACCTGCGAGGGCTCGAATAACACCTTGGAGGCGGCGCCGCCGTAAAGGTTGAACGTAGCCGTTTCCTGCTGCACCGTTGTGTTCAGCAGCGGTGTGGGAACGGTATATACATAATCCGGAACGTTTGCATAACGGCCGGTGCCGTTCATAAATTCGGTCAGCTTGGCCCTGGTTTCGGTAACCATCGTGGCCAGCAGGTTCCAGCGGATCAAATCATATTTGCGGATGCCTTCGCCGCCAAATTCCAGCAGTCTTTCCTTTACAATAGCGTTAAAGAAAGCATTCTTGCCGGTGGGCGTAGTGCCCATGCGGGTTTCATGCCCGGCAAACGCCCTTCTCCTTACCTGCTCGAAAGCGGCTACGGCGCGGGCAGAGGGGCCGTTATTCAGCTCGTTGTCGGCTTCGGCAAACATCAGCAGCACGTCGGCATAGCGCAGCAGGGGCCAGTTGATGCCCAACTGCTGGTTGGTGCCGTTGATGCTTGTCCAGTACTTGCGGAATTTGCCGTCGCGCATGTCTATGGCGTTAACTACCGCCTTGTTGTCGTTGGCGTCCACTTCAAACCAGGCCAGCGTTACGTCCCTGCGGGAGTCGCCTATGGAATCGAATTCATAGAAATAGGTTGGGATGGCTACAACGCCGCCGTTGGCGGTGCCGTATTTGGAGTTGGCGTTGATGCGGATGCCGTTGCCATAACCCAGCTTGCTGTCCGTACGGGCATTGCCGCCGTAAGCGCCCGCTTCAAATATCCACTCGTTTGTGGGGTCCTGGCGGCTGCTGTTGTGGATGGTCCTGAACAGGTTCTCGAAGCTGGGGTTCAGCCCGTGCTCGCCGCTGTCCATGATGTCGAGGCATTCCTTGCGGGCGATCTCGTAATACTCGCGGTAATCGTCCCTGCGGATCATCTGCCTGGGCTCTCTCCTGAGCGAATAGCCGCCGCGCGTCAGCGCCAGCCTTGCCCTCAGGCCTTTAACCGCAGCCTTTGTTACGCGGGTGCTGGCGAAGCCTGATTCGCTTCTCCAGGGAACGAGTGTAGCGGCCAGCTCCAGGTCTTCCAGCAGCTTGTCGTACACTACGTCGCGGTCTTCTTTAGGAAGATACAGGTCTGCCTGGTCGGCGGAGGGAACCATGGGTGCGGGAACGTCGCCCCAGTTGCGTATCAGCTCATGGTAGAACTGTGCCCTGAGGGTCAGCGCTTCGCCGTACATCCTGCGCATGGCGGTCTTTTCTGCTTCGGAGCCGTTGTTGTATTTCTCGGAAAGAGGAATGTATTTGATGCAGATGTTGGCCCTTTCAATACCTGCATACATCTGGGCGAAGGGGCGGTCCAGCTCCGTGTTGTCCGGGCTGGCGCCGTAGCCGCTCAGGCCCCTGCGGTCAAGCGGGTTGAAGTCGCCGGAGGTTTTGAAATCGTCGGCGGCCATGGGATAAAGGATGGAGATCCGGCTACCGTAGCCGTTATCACCCATCAGTTGGTTGTACACACCTATCAGTGCGGATTCCGCGTAGGAAACGCTGTTGAAGGTGGCTTCCTGGGAAATGGTGGAGGGATTCTCCACGTCCAGGTATTTTTTACAGGAAGGGAGTGCCAGCAGGCTGCCTGCAGCCAGTGACAGTATCGTTGTGGATCTTATGATGAGTTTCATTTTTCTTGCCGTTTAGGGTTGGTTAAAAGGTCACGTTTACACCGGCCAGGAACAACCTGCTGCGGGGATAGGCCGCGTAGTCCACACCGGGCGTCAGCGGGTTGCTGCGGCGGGTGTTTGCTTCGGGATCGTAACCGGAGTAACCGGTGATGGTAGCCAGGTTGTTTACGGTTGCATAGACCCTGAATTGTGAGATGGCCTTTGTTCTCTTTACCAGGCTCTCGGGCAGCGTATAACCCAGGGTCAGGTTGTTGATGCGCAGGAAGGAGCCGTCCTCGATGGCAAATGAATGCAGGAAGTACTGACCGGCGGGTGGCGTCCAGTATTTCGTGTCCGCGTTCAGCTTGCGAAGAGCATCGGGGTCGGTCACCAGTGCGCCGTTATCGTCGTACCATTTCCAGCGGTCCTTCATAAACTCGAGCATGTTGTTGTCGCGGTAGAGGTACTGGGTGGTGAACTCCAGTTTGTTGGCGTTGTATACTTTGTTGCCGATGGAGAAGTTCACGAAGATGCTGGCGTCAAAACCCTTGTAGCGGAACTGCTGGTTGAGGCCGCCGGTAAGCTTAGGCTGTGCATTACCCAGCACGGTGCGGTCTTCGGTGGAGATCATCATGTCCGAAGTGTTGGTCAGCTTCTTCAGCTTCAGGTCGCCGGGACGGGGATCCCTGTTGCCCAGGGCCACGTTGCGGGTGTTGGCAATGCCGGCTTTCAGCGTGTAGGTCTGCGTAGCGGCATCGTAGTTGAAGTCGTCCACGGTGTAGAAGCCATCGGTGATGTAGCCGTAGAACTGGCCGATAGGCTTGCCCACTTCCACCTTGAAGTCCTGGTAAGTGGCGCTGATCCAGCCTGATTCAACCAGGTAGTCGCTCAGGGGCTGGCCTGCGGAGTTGGTTCCCAGGTCCATTATAGTATTGGTGTTGTGCGCTATGTTGAAGCTGGCATTCCAGTTGAAGTTGCGGGCACGCACCACGTCGCCGCTCAGTTGGAGCTCGATGCCCTTGTTCTGGGTCTTGCCCACGTTTTTCAACTGGGTTTCGTAACCGCTGGTCTGGGGAACCCGTTGCCTCAGCAGCAGGTCTTTTACATTGTTCATGTACACATCCACGCTGGCATTCAGCCTCCGGTCAAAAAGCGAGAAGTCCAGCCCGAGGTTCCTCGAAATAGTGGTTTCCCACTTCAGGCTGGAGTTGGCCAGCACGGGAGCAAAGAAGCCGGGAGTCACCGATTCTGCAAAGGCATAGCCTTCTGTGCTGGACGCTACGAACATGGTCTTCCACAGGTCGGCATCGATGCGGTTGTTACCGGCGGAGCCGTAGCTCAGGCGGAGCTTCACATCCCTTACGAAGTTTACGCGGTCCATGAATTTTTCCTGCGATAGTTCCCAGGCCAGGGCCACGGCGGGGAAAGTGCCATAGCGGTGATCCGGGGCAAAAAGCGATGAGCCGTCGCGGCGTACGGTCAGGGTGGCGCGGTATCTCCTGTCGAAAGAGTAGTTCACGCTGCCAAACAGGGAGAAGAGCCTCTGCTCCGCCTGCGAGGTCGTGGGAGCATCCTGGAGCATACCGGTGGGCGGCGTTGCTTTCTGGAGACCGGCAAAAGCCTGGTCGGGGGTGATGTCCACGGGCAGCCATTTTACGGTTGTACCGGCGTTCCTGGAGCGTATCTCATATATTTCCTGTCCTACCAGGGCATCCACCGAATGGCGTCCGCCGAAGGTGGTCCTGTAGTTCAGTGTATTGGAGTTGGTCAGCGAAAAAGTTTCGCCTTCGCCGATCTGCACCACGGGCATGTCTGCGCTCTGGCGGGCAATGCTGGTCACGGGCCCGTTGAAGCTGTTGGTGCGGCGGTCGGTATTGGTGATACCAGCGGTTGTTTTAAGGGTCAGTCCTTTTACCAGCTCATAACTGCCGTAGCCGTTCACGTAAATATCGTTGCGGTAGTCGTAACGCAGTTCCTGGTTGGCCAGCAGTATGGGGCTGGTCAGGTTGGTGAGGTTGGCATAGATCGGGTCAAACACATCCACATCGTCCTCCTGCCCCGGAGCCAGGAAGGGCCTGAAGCGAATGGCGTTGCGGAGGCGGTTGGTGCTTTGCGAACCGGTGCTGGATGTGCCTACGCCGTCGATGCGCTGGCGGCCGTAGCGGGTGCTGAAGCCCACGCGGAAACGGGGGTTGATCCTGTGATCGAATTTGAAGGAAGCCATGGAGCGCTGGAAGCCCGAGTTAAGCATGATGCCTTCTTCATCTGCGTGGTTCAGCGTGAGGTTGAAGGTGGTGCTGGCATTCCCGCCGCTCAATCCCACCACGTGGGTCTGGCTGAAGGCGTCGCGGCCAAACAGCTCATCCTGCCAGTCAACCATCGGCATGTTCTTGTAGATGTCCAGGTCTTCAAAGCGGCCGTAGCGTTCAAGGAAGGCGTCCCTGTCCTGCTGGCTTGTGTTGAGGTTGTATATCTGGTATTGGTATCTTATGTAGTCGTAGGGGTTCATCACATCCAGCGTGTTGGCGATCCTCCTGTTACCGGCATAGCCGCTGTAGGTCACCTGTGTTTTCTGCTGGGCCCTTCCGCCCTTGGTGGTGATCACCACAACACCGTTGGCACCACGTGCACCGTAAATAGCGGTGGAGGCGGCGTCCTTCAGTACGTCCACGGACTGGATTTCCTGGGGAGTGAGGATGGACAGGGCGTTCTCCATCTGGATACCATCCACTATATATAAAGGAGAGTTGTCGAAGTTGAGCGAGCCGCCGCCGCGAACGCGGATAAGCACTTCGGCCCCGGGCCTTCCCTCGGTAGTGGTCACCTGCACGCCGGCCAGGCGGCCGGTGAGGGCTTCAGCAGCGGTGTTCAGGGGAATATCCCTCAGGTCCCTGGCACCGGTAGAGGAAACCGCGCCGGTGAGATCCCTGCGGCGGACCGTCTGGTAACCGATCACCACCACGTCCAGGTCGCTGCTGCTGCTGGCGAGGGTGACGTCGAGGGTGGATTGCGTACCTACTCTTATTTCCTGGGGAGTAAAGCCAATATAGGAGAACACCAGCGTGGCGTCTCCCTGGGGTACTGCGATGGTGTACCGGCCTTCGGAGTTGGTGGCGGTACCCGTGCTGGTGCCTTTTACCGTTACGTTTACACCGGCGAGGCCCTGGCGGGTGCTGTCAGACACCACGCGGCCGCTCACCTGCCGCGACTGGCTCCAGGCCAGCACGCAACTACACAGGAAAAGCGAAAGAAGCAGCATTTTTTTCATATACAAGCTTGAGATTTTTTTCAGTTAGTTAATGTCCCGCCTGCGGAACGGGGGATGAAGAACGGTGATCGCCTGGGGATATTGCAGGCTTGCGGGCTGCTTAGGAGGCAGTCCGTACGCAAGGCGTCCTTTCCTGTCT
>DASWNB010000395.1:0-2747 GCA_036399455.1 Flavisolibacter sp.
GTGAATGGTCAATGGTGAATGGTGAATAAGAGAAGGAATTTGGAATTGGGAATTAGTTCGGTGGCCGGTGGTCACCCATCGGTCATCGCTTCGGTTATCGGTTTTCGCTTAACGGTTATCTAAATGAAGAAACTCAGGTCTATACTTATTGCTTTCGCGGTTCTGGGGCTTTGCGGCTTTTCGATGAATGCCGGTGCGCCGGGGCAGGGTGAGTTCTGCGGCCTTCGCAACAATACCACCCAGACAGGCGAAAGCATCACCTTTCACGTGTTCTACAACGTGGCGGGGCTGTACGTGAACGCCGGCACCGCCAGCTTCACCAACACCCTCGAAAGGCTTAACGGCAGGCCCGTTTACCACGTGGTAGGCGATGGAAAGACAAATGCAAACTACGACTGGATCTTCAGGGTTCGCGACAGGTACGAGAGCTATATCGACACCGCCAGCATGCAGCCTGTAAAGTTTGTAAGAAATATAAACGAAGGCGGCTACAAGAAGTACGAGAACGTCACCTTCAACAACACGGCCAATACCGCCGTCACCACCGACGGCGTGTTCAAGGTTCCCAACTGCGTGCAGGACGTGCTGAGCTCCATCTACTACGCCCGCAACATCGATTTCTCCCGCTACAAGATCAACGATAAAATTCCCTTCACCATGTTCCTCGACAACGAGGTTTACAACATGTACATCCGCTACCTGGGCAAGGAAGAAGTAAAGACCCGCTACGGCAAGTTCAGGGCCATCAAGTTCAAGCCCCTGCTCGTAAAAGGCACCATCTTCGAAGGCGGCGAGAAAATGACCGTATGGGTCTCCGACGACGCCAACAAAATTCCCATCCGCATCGAAAGCCCCATCATCGTCGGCACCGTTAAGGTGGATATGATGAGCTATAAGAATCTTCGATTTCCGCTGACTTCGTTGAAGAAGTTTAAAGGTTCGTAAGGAAGAAGCTGTTGGCTGATAGCTATTAGCTGTTAGCACAATACGTGTTAAAGAAGATGTTTTCGCTTAATAACGATTTGCACGTGATCGCTATCGCTGATACTGCACTGCTAATAGCCAACAGCTAATAGCTTTTTTCTTCTAAACTTCTTCCAGCTTAAAATAGTTTCCGGGGCGGATTCCTTTTTCCGTTGCCTGCAGATCACAGCATTCGTTCTGGGCATCGTGTTCGAAATAGAGGATGTAGTTATTGTCCGCGGCTTCTTTCAGGAAGTTTTTCTTTTCCTGGAGGGTGGTCATGGGAAACATGTCGTAGGCCATGATATATGGTATGGGAATGTGGCCGGCGGAGGGGAGAAGGTCGGCCATGTACACGATGGTCCTGCCCTTGTAGCGGAGCTGGGGCAGCATCATGGATTGTGTATGGCCGTTGACAAAGCGGATGCTTATGTTGTCTGTGAACGAAGCAGAGCCCAGCTTTCCCGGCTCTTCCGCGGGGTCGTTAATGAACTTCAACTGCCCGCTTTCCTGTATGGGTAAAATGTTTTCCTTTAAGAAAGATGCCTTCTCGCGGTCGTTCGGCTGAACGGCCCATTGCCAGTGCTTTTCGTTGCTCCAGTAAACGGCATTTTTAAATGCGGGAAGAAGCCTGTCGCCTTCACGGGTGATGGAGCCGCCGCAGTGATCGAAGTGGAGGTGGGTGAGAAATACATCGGTGATGTCGTCCCTGTGGAAGCCGTGCTTTGCCAGTGATCTATCCAGCGTATCATCGCCGTGCAGGTAGTAGTGGGCGAAGAACTTTGCGTCCTGCTTGTTGCCTATGCCGTTGTCCACCAGTATCAGCCGGTTGCCGTCCTTAACCAGCAGGCAGCGCATGGCCCAGGTGCACATATTGTTTTCATCTGCAGGATTGATCTTGTTCCAGATAGCCTTGGGCACCACGCCAAACATAGCACCGCCGTCCAGCTTAAAGTAACCCGTATTCACCGTGTATAGCTCCATAGTTGTAGTATGTGATGCGAAGATAGGAGAAAGGTGAATGGTGAATGGTCAATGGTGAATAGGGCCGTTTGCAGAGCATGAGGTTTTTCTTTAGCGGGTAGTCTAGTTGAAAAATATTCAATAATCAATGTTCAACTCTCAAGTGTCTCCGCTTCAGGAACGTCCTTGAGAATTGAGCACTGAATATTGAGTATTACCAAAAATGAAATGCGTGCCAAAGAAGGAATCCTTCACGTAAACGACCCTATTCACCATTGACCATTCACCTCTTTGCCGCCGCCTTCGTGTACATCAACCCCGCAAGGCCCAGGACGAAGAAGATGATCAGGGCCAGCACGGAATTGCGTTGGGAGCCGGTAAGCTCGTTGATGTAGCCGAAGCTGAACATGCCTATTACGATGGCTATCTTTTCGGTAACGTCAAAGAAGCTGAAGAAAGAGGTGGTGTCGCGGGTGGGGGGCATGAGCTTGGAGTAGGTGCTGCGGCTGAGCGCCTGTATCCCACCCATAACAAAGCCAACGCCTGCGGCGAGCGCATAAAACTCGTTGATGCCGCCTGCAGGCAGCAGGTAGCCCGCGATGCACAGCCCTATCCAGGTGGTTACGCAAACCATCAGCGCCCTGATATTGCCGATCCGGGACGACAGCTTTGAAATAAGGAAGGCGCCGGGTACCGCTACCAGTTGTATCAATACGATGGCGATAATAAGGTTGGTGGTGGGTATCTGCAATTCGCTCTTGCCGTAAAGCGCAGCGGCCAGCATTACGGTTTGCACACCCATGTTGTAAAAGAAAAAGGAA
>DASWNB010000396.1:0-1963 GCA_036399455.1 Flavisolibacter sp.
GGCGATGAGCACGGCATAGAAATAGACGAGCAGAGCGTGAGCCGCGTGGAAATTCTCAAAGGGCCCGCATCGCTCACCTACGGCAGCGATGCCCTGGCCGGTGTGGTGAATTTTATCACAAACGTGCCTGTTGCCGAAGGAACCCTGAGAGGCAATATCTTTTCGGGCTACCAGACCAATAACCGCCAGGCCAGCATACACGGCAACATAGCGGGCAATTTCAATGGATTTAACTGGAACCTGTATGGCAGCCACAGGGCCGCCAGCGACTACCGCAACCACTTCGACGGACGTGTGCTGAACTCCAGGTTCAGGGAAGCCAATTTTGGCGGATATGCAGGCATCAATAAAAGCTGGGGTTATTCGCATCTTGTCTTCAGCAGCTTTAACCAGGATGCCGGTATAGTGGAGGGAGAACGCGACGATGCTACGGGACGCTTTCTTATTTTCGGGGGATCGCCGCTGGAGCGCATTGCCACGGAGCACGACCTGGAGCAGCGGAAACTTGTTACGCCTTACCAGAACATACGCCACTACAAGCTGGTGAGCGACAACAGCCTTGCCCTTGGCAACAGCCGCCTGAAGCTGAACGCCGGTTTCCAGAACAATCTTCGCAAGGAGCTGGGCAACCCCGAGGATCCCTCTGAGGCCGAACTGTATTTCGATCTTAAAACATTCAATTACAACCTGCAGTGGGTGCTTCCCGAGCGCAGCGAATGGCATACCACCATCGGCGCCAGCGGCATGTACCAGCAGAACGCCAATAAAGGCGAAGAAGCCATCATTCCCGAGTACGACCTTTTTGACATAGGCGGCTTTGTGTTCACGCAAAAAGATTGGAAGCAGGTCACTCTTACCGGCGGTCTTCGCTACGATAACCGCTCCATCACTTCGCATGAGCTGATGGAAGATACCGATGTGAAGTTTGCTTCGTTCAAACGCTCCTTCTCCAATTTTTCAGGCAGTGCAGGCGTCAGCTATGCGCCTGCGGATTTCCTGACCGTAAAAGCCAACATAGCCCGCGGCTTCAGGGCGCCCACGCTGTCGGAGCTGGCTTCCAACGGTGCACACGAAGGCACCAACCGCTACGAATACGGCGACCAGGACCTGGGCTCAGAAAAAAGCCTCCAGTTCGACGGCGGCATTGAAGTGGATTATGAGCACCTGACCTTTTCGCTCAACGCCTTCCACAACCGCATCAACGATTTTATTTTCTACAGCAGGCTGGAAAGCGTTTTTGGCGGGGATTCGCTCCTGAACGTGGATGGCGAGGACCTGCAGGCTTTCCGGTACACGCAGAACGATGCAAAGCTTTCAGGGCTTGAGGTGATGGTTGACTTCCACCCCCACCCGCTGGACTGGCTGCACTTCGAGAACACCATATCTTTTGTAAGGGGAAGATTTGATGATGCGATCGACGGCAGCGTAAACCTCCCGCTCATTCCCGCTCCCCGCTGGATCAGCGAGCTGAGAGCCAATTTCAATACGGCCGGTAAATCGCTCCGCAACCTTTACTTCAGGTTTGAGGCCGATCATAATTTTGTGCAGAACCGCCCCTTCTTCGGCTACAACACCGAAACCTCCACACCTGCTTACACCCTGCTGAACGCCGGCGTGGGTGCGGACATCACCAGCCAGGAACAGACCGTTCTCAGCATCCATCTGGCCGCCATAAACATCACCGATCACGCCTATCAAAGCCACCTGAACCGCCTGAAATACGCAGCCACCCACAACGTCACCGGCCGCCAGGGCGTCTTCAACATGGGCCGCAATTTCTCGCTGAAGGTGAATGTGCCGTTGAGATTTAAGTAGGTGAAGCGTGAAGCGTGAATCGTCAATCGTGAATAGAGAAACCGTTTACGGAGGGGAAGTCATTCCTGTGGTGGGAGCTTTTGACATATTGAATATTGAGCATTTGCACCAAATGGCTGCTTACCAAAGAGAAGCCACGTCCTTGATC
>DASWNB010000397.1:0-7216 GCA_036399455.1 Flavisolibacter sp.
CGTTCTCCAGGTACCAGTCTATTGTCTGCGCCAGCCCTTCTTCAAAGGTCACGCTGGGCTTCCATCCCAATTCGCGGTTGATCTTGGTGGCGTCTATGGCGTAGCGGCGGTCGTGGCCGGGGCGGTCCTTCACATAAGTGATGAGGTTTTGGCTGGTCCCTTCTGGCCTGCCCAGCTTTTCATCCATCAGCCTGCACAGCAGCTTTACCAGGTCGATGTTCTTCCACTCGTTGAAGCCGCCGATGTTGTAGGTTTCCCCCCGGTTGCCTTTATGATAAACCAGGTCGATGGCGGTGGCGTGGTCTTTTACAAAGAGCCAGTCGCGGGTATAGAGGCCGTCGCCGTAAACAGGCAGCGGCTTGTTGTTGATGATGTTGTTGATGAAAAGAGGTATCAGCTTCTCGGGGAAGTGATGGGGGCCGTAGTTGTTGGAGCAGTTGGTGATGACTACCGGCATGTGGTAGGTTTCGCCGTAGGCCCTTACAAAATGATCCGAGGACGCTTTTGATGCGGAGTAGGGCGAGTTGGGAGAATAGGGCGTTTCTTCCGTAAAGAAGCCGGTGGCTCCCAGGGCTCCGTACACTTCATCGGTGGATACATGGTAGAAGAGCTTTCCTTCATAATCGCCGTTCCATTGCTTCTTCGCGGCGTTCAGCAGGTTCACGGTGCCCACCACGTTGGTGTACACAAAATCCATGGGCGAAAGAATGGAGCGGTCCACATGCGATTCCGCCGCCAGGTGTATCACGCCGTCGGGCTGCCAGGTAGAGAATACCCTTTCCAGCTCGGCGGTATCCAGCAGGTTCACCTTTTCGAAGGTATAGTTGGGAGCGTTTTCAATGTCTTTGAGGTTTTCGAGGTTGCCGGCGTAGGTAAGGGCATCGAGGTTGATGATCCGGTAGTCAGGGTATTTGTTTACAAAGAGGCGGACCACATGCGAGCCGATAAAACCGGCGCCGCCGGTGATGATTACGGACTTATTCATTGTGTAATGATATATTTTTTTTCGTTGAAAGCATAGGGTGATAGTCGCCCCTGAGCCCTGCGGGAGTTTGTGTGCGGATGCGGTGCGCCAGCTCTATCGAAGGAAGGGCTTCGGGTAATTTGTATCCTCTTCCATCCAGTATGGCTTCGTAGCTCTTCGCGTGCAGGTCGGTAAATCCTTCGCTGAAGTCAATCTGCTGCTCTCCTATCTTCATCTGCCGCAGGCTTTGCCCTCCCCTTTCCTTAACCTCTGCGGGAAGGTCCGCCTCGTCGATGCTGAGGAACCATCTCACCCTTGCCCTTTCCAGTTCAAGGTAACCGGCGGCAGCATCCCGGGTGTGCACGTGCACTATGTTCTGCTTCACGCTTCCGAATATCCAAACCAGCATGTCGAAGAAGTGAATGCCGATGTTGGTGGCTATGCCACCCGATTTGGATTCGTCGCCCTTCCAGCTTGTGTGGTACCAGTTGCCGCGTGGAGTAATATAGGTGAGATCAACATCGCAGGACTGCGCCTCATCTGCCCCCTGCATTTTTTCTTTTAATGCAATAATGTCGGGATGAAGGCGGAGCTGCAGGATGTTGAACACGTCCTTCCCTGTTTCTTCCTGCACGCGGGCCAGGGCTTCCACGTTCCAGGGATTGAGCGCCAGCGGCTTTTCGCACACCACCGAAGCGCCGTGCCTCAGCCCGAAACGCACATGGGCATCGTGCAGGTAATTGGGCGTGCACACCGAAAGGTAGTCGATGCCCCTGTTTTCCCTGCGGCATTTATCCAGGTAGCGGTCAAACCGCTCGAATTCGATAAAGAAATCGGCTTTGGGAAAAAACTGGTCCAGCACTCCTACCGAGTCGAATTTATCCATAGCCGCCGCCAGGTCGTTGCCTGTGGCCCTGATGGCGTGCAGGTGCCGGGGCGCTATAAATCCTGCCACTCCGATTAGTGCAAAGCGTTTCACTTTTGTTTTATTACGGTAAGGCCGTTGAGTAAATAGATTTCTCCGGTAGCGCTGCAGGCGGCCCGTCCCTGTTCATCAAATTGGAGCTTTTGGCCGTTCTCGCTCATCCATCCTGTTTGCCTGGCTGGGTTGCCCATCACCAGTGCGTAATCAGGGACCGTTTTTGTGACCACGGCCCCGGCCCCGATAAAAGCGTATCGTCCTATTTCAATTCCGCAGACCACCGTGGCGTTGGCTCCTATGGTGGCGCCCTTGCGGACGATTGTCTGTTTGTATTCGTTCTTCCTGCTTACCTCGCTGCGCGGATTGATCACGTTGGTAAACACCGCCGATGGCCCAATGAACACATCATCCTCGCAAACCACGCCTTCGTACAGCGATACATTGTTCTGCACGTGCACGTTCTCGCCCAAAACCACTCCCGATGCCATGAACACGTTCTGCCCTATCACGCAGTTCTTTCCCACCACGGCTCCTCCCATAAGATGGCTGAAATGCCAGATACGGGAGCCTTCTCCAATGGAGCATCCTTCGTCGATGATGGCTGTGGGATGGATGTAGATGTTCAAGAGAGAAGCTGTTGGCTATTAGCTCTTGGCTGTTGGCTTGTACACGTTCAGCCTATGAAGATTGTACTCTTATTCATCATTTTTGCGCAGAAACTTAAATCGCTTCCCTGCCCTGCTAACAGCTAATAGCTATTGGCTATCAGCTTTCTTGCGGAATTACGAGTACCCGAAGTGATGCTGGCTCCTGTACCATTCGAAAGTTTCCTTCATGCCCTGCTTTACGTTGGTGGCGGGGTTGTAGTTCAGCAGGGTGCGGGCTTTGGAGATGTCGGCGAGGCTGTGCTTTACGTCGCCGGTGCGTTCGGGGCCGTAGCGGGGAGCCAGGTCGCTGCCGGCTACTTCCTTGATCATCTCAAAGAGCCCGTTCAGAGAGGTTTGTTCGCCGTAGGCAATATTATATACCTGGTTCAGGGCTTCAGGATTGTCCGTAAACAGGGCGCAGTCGTTGGCCAGCACCGCATTGCCCACGAAGGTAAAGTCGCGGCTGTGCTCTCCGTCGCCGTTGATAAGCGGCGGCTCGTTGTCCAGCACGGCCTTGATAAAAAGCGGTATCACAGCGGCGTAGGGCCCCTGGGGGTTTTGCCGGGGGCCGAATACGTTGAAATAGCGCAGGCCGATGAGCTGCAGGCCGTAAAGATTGGCATACACGCGGGCATAGAGCTCGTTCACGTACTTGGTAACCGCGTAAGGCGAAAGCGGGTTGCCGATGCGGTCCTCTATTTTGGGAAGGCCGGGATGATCGCCGTAGGTAGATGAGCTGGCGGCATACACCACCCGCTTCACGCCTTTTTCCTTGGCGGCGGTAAATATGTTGAGTGTTCCGGTGATGTTCACTTCGTTGGAAGTAAGCGGGTCGTTGATGGAGCGGGGAACGGAGCCCAGCGCCGCCTGGTGCGATATAAGGTCTATGCCTTCGCAGGCCTGGAGGCAGCCCTGGTAATCGCGTATGTCCGCCTGCACAAATTCAAACCTGGGGTTCGACAGGTATTCGTCGATGTTCTTCTGGTTGCCAGTAGCCAGGTTGTCCATTACACGTACCAGCTCCACGCCGGGTTTCTGGAGCAGGTGGCCGGCAAGGTTGGAGCCTATGAAGCCGGCGCCGCCCGTAACTAGGATGCGCATCAGATTTTAGCTTTTTTTCGTTTCTTCCATTTGCTTGTATCAAGCCACCCGAACCATTTGTTCAGCATGCCGTTGGAGTGCGGCTCATCGTCGAAGTAGCCGGAGCCGTAGCCATAGCCGTAGGTGCTGCCATAGCCGCCGCCATAGCCATAGCCGGAGCGGATCTTCACGTCGTTCAGCACTATAGAGATGCGGGGCAGCTTGCCCTGGCGGTGGAATTCATCAATGATGCCTATCTGCTTTTTGTAGGTATAGCCCTGGCGAACAATGTAAAGGGTGCAGTCCGCAAACTGGCTCAGCGTCTGGGCATCACTCACCATTCCCACGGGAGCCGTATCCATGATCACTATGTCGAAGTTGGCTTTCAGGTAAGTAAAGAGCTCGTTCAGCCGGGGGTCCAGCAGCAGCTCGGAGGGGTTGGGCGGCACGGGGCCGCAGGGAAGCACAAAAAGGTTTTCGTGTCCCGGAACCGGCACCGGCAGCTCTTCCAGCTTTACCTTGCCTAACAGGTAGTTGGTGAGGCCCGGCTTCTTGGGCAGCCCAAGGTGAGAAAGGATCTTGGGCTTGCGTATGTCGAATTCAAGGATGATGGTCTTTTTTCCTGCCAGCGCCATCACTGCACCTATGTTGGTACTGATGAAGGATTTCCCCTCACCGCTAAAGGAGGACGTCACCAGCACTATGGGCCGGGAGGCATGGGTAAGAATGTATTGAAGGTTGGAGCGTATGATACGGAACTGCTCGGCCACCACGCTGCGGTTGTTGTTGCCTATCACCAGGTTGTCCTTGCTGAAGGAGTGCCCCACCTCGCCGAGGATGGTGGTGTCGGTAAGCTTTTCAATGTCGTGGCGGGTGGTCACCTTGTCGTTCAGCAGTTCCAGCACAAAGATGAAGAGGGCGGGAAGGGCAAGGCCGATAACGATGGCCAGCATCCTTGCATTGCTGCGGTTGGGCTGAACGGGCGTATAGCTGGGCGTTGCGTTTTGCAGCACCTTGATGTTGGAGATGGTGGATGCCAGCGCAATGGCCGATTCCTCGCGTTTTTCCAGCAGCGAGTTGTAAACGGCCAGCTTGCTTTCCTGCTGCCTTTCCATTTCCACCAGCATCTGCTGCTTGGAGGGCAGCGCCCTGATCTGCGATTCCACGGCGGAGGACTGCCTTTGCAGGTTGCCAAGGGCCTGGTTGATGGAGCTTTTGATGTTACGGACGTTCTCCAGTATGTTCTGCCTCAGCTTTTCAATCTGCTCGTCTTTCTGGCGCACCAGCACGTTGCCGGGAGGTGCGTTGCCTTTTATCAGCTCCTGGCGTTCCAACTGCGACACATTGTAGGCGGAGATCAGCGTGGTGAGGGTGGGATCGTCCAGCCCCAGCGTGGTAGGCACTATCGTGTAGGTATAGCGCTTGTCCTCCAGGTAATCCTGGATCATGTTGGCGTTGTTGAGCCTTATGCGGTGGGCGTTCCTTTCGCGGTCGCCTTCTTCTATACGGGAGAAGTAGTTGGTGGACTGCGTTTCAACATCAATCAGGTTGTTCTGCATCCGGTAGGCCAGGATGCGGTTGGTCACGGAGTCAAGCTCGCGGGAAACCACATCCAGCCTCGCTTCAATGAAGTCGATGGTCTGGCGGGTGGCGTTGTTCTTGTCCTCCACGGTCTGTATCTGGTATTCCCTCATCAGGCCGTTAATGACATCGGCGGCCAGGTCGGGGTTGGTGGACTGAAGGGTGATGTTGAGGATGCCCGTATTGGCCTTGGGCATTACAATGAGCGCTGCGGAAAAGCCGCTGGCCACGATGCCGGTGTTCTGCCACAGCACCCGGTACTCGCTGGCTACCTCTCCCTTGTTGCGCACCAGTTGGAAAACACCATAGGCATTGGTGAAAACCTCCCCGAAGCGGAAGCGCCGGTTCTCGTCGTTGATGGAAAAGCTTCCGTCCGACGCAAAGGCGATCTTCCATTCAAAGCTGGAAACGGTATCCTTTAATGAAAGCGCCTTCACCAGGAAGGGGCTGCTCTTGTAAATATTGAGCTCCTTGATCTTGCCGATGGCGAAATAGCTGAAGTTCAGTCCCTGGTTCCGCACAACGCGTTCCATCAGGGGTCTCGATTTCAGCAGCTCTATCTCGTTCTGGATATTCCTGTTTCCATCGGATATCATCAGTTGCTCGAAGCGGTCGTTGGAGGGTTGCTGCTTGTCGCTGGTAACCACCAGGGAGCCGCTGGATTGGTAGATAAGAGTGGCGTAGCGCAGGTAGATATAAGCCACCAGCAGCGAAAGTGCCACCGAGATGATGAATAAGGGCAGAAAGCGGACGTATTTAAAGAACAGGTCCTTCAGACTCAGAGTAGCTATCTCACTTTTCCTGGATTGAGATTGTTCTTCCATTTATATGGCTCCTTATAGGAATTTACTTAATAATGTTTAGTATGAGGGCAATGCTGGTGATGATGGTGGCAGCCAGTCCCACACGCGTGGCGGTGTTCTGCTGTTCCCTCTCTTTGGTGCGCTGGCCGTTCTGCTCCACGAATACCACATCGTTCTGCTGCAGGTTGTAAAACGGCGAGTTGAACATGGCGGAGGAGGTAAGGTCAAGCGTTCCCACTTCCCTTTTGCCGTTGTTCTCCCTCAGCACTTTTACATTGTTCTTCTGGCCAAACTCGGATATATCGCCTGCCAGGCCCAGCGCTTCCAGCACGGTCAGGCGCTCGGTGGGCACGGTAAAGCTGCCGGGAGTGTTCACTTCGCCCAGCACGGTTACCTTGTAGTTTACAAAGCGGATGACCACGGAAGGCTGGGTAAGCTGCCCTTCCAGCTTTTGCTTGATAAGATCGGCGAGCTGGGTTTTGGTAAGTCCTTCCACGTGGAGGGAGCCGATACGGGGGTATTCGATATTGCCGCGGGCATCTACCAGGAAGCCGCCGTTGCTGGTAGCAGTGGTTGTGGCTCCCTGCGGAAGATTATAAAGTGCATCCACCTGCGGGTTGATGCTGGCGCTGTACACCTGAATGGAGAGAAGGTCGTTTTTCTGGATCACCACTTCGGGCATGACCACAGCTTCCCTGCCGATGGTATCCCTTCTGCTGGTATCGCTCAGGCTTTGGAGATAGTTGCTTGTAGTGGTTTTGCGCAGGCCGGTACATGAAACGGCAAATGCCAGGATGCAGACGCATAGCAGGAATGAAAGAAAGCGCATCATTAGAATTTGTCTGTCGCTGAAATCAGCTTCGATTTGTCAATATAAGCAATAAGCATGTATCCGAGACTGTCGATACATACTTTTACCATTTTATTTTTGATCTCCAGGACCTTTCCTTCGTGGTCCATCATTGGTCCCGCGGTGACCCTTACACGCTCATCGGGCTCGAAGTTCATCTTGACCACGGACACGTTTTCATGCTCGTTCAGGAACTTCCTGATGGTTTGAATTTCCTTTTCCCGGATGAGTGCGGGCTTGCCGTTCCAGTACACAAAATTCACTACTCCGTCGGTCATCCGCACATTGGTTCGCTCGTCTTCATCAACCTTTACAAACACGTAGGACTTGAACAGCGGCTCCTCGATGGTCTTGATACGGTCGCTCCAG
>DASWNB010000398.1:0-2984 GCA_036399455.1 Flavisolibacter sp.
GATGTAGAGCGCTTCATTGTTGTCGTTATTCTGAAGCAGCTTGCGTGCTTCGGCCAGTTGCAGGTTGATGTCTTCCTGTGCGGGCTTCGGCTGTGCAGCTTCTGTTCGTGCCTGCTGTGTCCACTCTTCCAGGGTCACCAGGTCTGACCGGCGCACCCAGCCTTTACTGGTTTGACCCCTGCTGTTTGTAAACTCTGTATATACAAACCCATCCCGCTCATCTGTAGCAGTGATCACATCGTTGGAAGGTATCATATAAGCCGTTCTGCGTGTAGCCGGGTCGGGCTCATTATGGAAGTATGCTTTAGGCGACTGCACTTTGTATTGCCCGATCACTCGCTTTGGCACTTCGGTTCGCGCTTCAGTCTGGTCGGGACCGGCGGTTTCCTTACTGCGGTTACGAATAAGTGCATACACTACAGCGCTCAACCCTGCCAGCAGCAGCAGGAAATAGATCCATTGCGGAAACCCTTTACCAGGCGGTTTTGCTTCCGGTGGCCGGCTTGGCAGGGGCTCAGCTGCAGTGGTGGTGGCACTTTGTTTCCAGCGTGCCTCTTCCAGCTGGTGCTGCAGTGCTGCTTTCTCTCTTTTCAGGTCCTCTATCTGCTTTTGTAACGCGGGAACTTCAGGGCTGGCTGCCCCTAAGGTTTCCTGTGGGCGATGGCCGTGGTTCAATATATATTCCTGCAACCTGATTCCGTTGGCAAACCGGTTGAAAGGTTTTTTCTCGAGGCATTTATACACGAGGGAAAGCAACCATTGCGGTACTTCCATCTCGCGGTCCTTCTTATCTGCATTCCAGCTCTCGGGCAGGGCCTGCCGGCGCAGGAGCAAAATGTCTGGCGGTGGCGTTTCCATATGTCCCAGCATGACGCTGTTCCGGGCTGTTTCGCCACCTTCTTTCAGGGGAAAGGGAACCACGCCCGCCAGTAATTCAAATAGCACGATTCCGAAACTGTACACATCTGTTTCGAAAAGCATGTGGCCTTCATTCTGTTCCGGTGCCATAAACTCGATGGCGCCTGCATGGCGGAGGCTGGTACGCCGCTGCTCGTCGGACATGATCGCAAGTCCAAAATCAAGCAACACATAGTTGCCGGTGTGTACATTGAACTTTACGTTATTGGTCTTGATGTCGCCATGCTTGACATCTACTTTATGGCAATGTGCAAGCGCATTGGCAAGCTGGTCGGCCAGCTTGATGACTTCTTTGATGGTGAACACCGGATCGTGCGGCGGCTTGAGTAAGTCTTCCAGGTCAGGTCCTTCCACATACTCCATTTCGATGTACGGAAGCGATCCCGATTCGGTAATGCCTGAACTCAATATTTTTACTACGTTGGGGTTTGGCTGGATGTTGACCTTTTTCAGTTTGTTCACTTCGTTTTGAAAAGCAATGAAATGCTTATCATCCTGCGACTCGCTGTGGATAGGTGTTGGCAAAAGCTTTATGGCTGTAATGATCTCTCCAATGCGGCGACCTTTGTAGACTGAGCCTTGTCCCCCGCTTTTTAAAGCGCCCATATTTTCGAGACCTTCAGTAATCGTGAAAACCTTAGCCATTAGGTAAATTTAAGTAACCGTGCGTAACCCGGGACAGGATCGGAAACTACTCTCCTACTTTTACCAGATCCTTAATGCGTAGCCATCCCCTGGACGTTTGCCCCTGGTGATTGGTAAAGACTATATAAACAAAATCATTTCTTTCCTGTTTGGGTTCCAGCACTGCATTATTCCAGTGGACAATAAAAGCAGCGCGACGGGTAGACTCATCCGGCTCGTTGTGAAAATAAGCCTTTGAGCGGACCTTGTATTTTGCTGTGGTGTTGCTACCCTCACCAGGCTCTTCAACCCTCTGCTCTGCAGGTTTGGTAACGGTCGGCTGCGGTTTTGGCTTCGCTGGCTCTTCCCTGGTTACCGGCTCCGAAGGGGCATCCACTGATGGTTCACGCTCAGCTGGCTCCACGTCTTGTTCTTCCTTCTTTTCTACTGGTCCGCGTTGCACTTCACCAACGCTTTCGTCTGCAGGAACAGGCTTTGGCGGTTCGGTCTTGCCCTCCGGTAGCGAAGCGGTTTCAGAAGACACGGTCGTATTCGACGCCGGATCGATGAAAAATTTATAGACGCCATACACCAGCAAGCCTCCGCCCAGGAACAACACCAGGAGGAGTAAAGGAGACATTTTTTTCCGCTTTGCACTTTGCCGCCTTACCTGCCTTCTTTTGCGTGCAACAGCTTTAGCCCTTGCTTCATCAGGCACCGATGAACGAATAGCCGTCTCTCCATCTGCGTGTGTCCGTTGGCGTGAGGGGGACCGATCACCAGGGGAAAGGGCAGGTTCACGAAGCTCCTCCTCAATATATTCCTTTAATGCGACCGCATTCACAAACCGGTCGTCGGGATCTTTCGCCAGGCACTTTTCAACAGTGTACAATAGCCATGAAGGGACGGCCACTTCGCCAGTTCTTTTGTGGTCGGACCAGTTCGCCGGCATGTTCCTTCTACGGGCGCTAAGCAAATCCGGTGGCGGGGTTTCCATATGGGCCAGCATTACCGCATTGCGGGCTGTCTCGCTTGTTCCCTGCAAAGGAAAAGGTACCTGCCCGGCGAGCACTTCGTAAAGAACAACACCGAAACTGTATACATCCGTTCCATAAACGAGCTGCCCTTTGCCTTGTTCGGGGGCCATGAACTCAATGGCGCCCGCCCTGCGCATGCTGGTTCTTCTCTGCTCGTCAGACATGAGTGCCAGCCCGAAATCAAGCAGGACAAACTTGCCCGTCTTCCTGTTTAGCTTAATGTTATTGGTCTTGATGTCGCCGTGTACCACACCCATCTTCTGGCAATGGGCCAGTGCATCGGCTATCTGCAGCGCCAGTTTAACCGCTTCCTCAATCGTGAAAATTGCTTCAAAAGGGGGCTTTAGTAATTCTTCCAGGTCTGGGCCATCTATGTACTCCATCTCGATGTAGGGGAGACTGCCC
>DASWNB010000399.1:0-5804 GCA_036399455.1 Flavisolibacter sp.
GATGTATTTGGAGTGCACCTTGGTCCACCAGCCGGTGATGGGATAGAAGTCCACCAGCACCTCGGCACCGGGTTTGGCCTTGTCGATCAGGGCCTTTACGGATTTTTTGAAGTCCGGCGTATGCTGAAGCACACCGAAGCAGAAAACCTTGTCAAAAGAGTTGTCCGGGAAAGGCATGTCGTAAACGCTGGCCTGGAAGAGCTTCAGGCGGTCGCCGTAGTGGCCGTTGTTGCGGTAGTTGGCGGAAACGGCATCGGAATAGTCGATGCTGTACAGGTTGGCCTTTGTGTCTTCCAGCACCACACGGGAAAAGCGCCCGGCGCCGCTGCCCACTTCCAGTACGTTCTTGCCGCTCAGGTCTTCGCGGTCCCAGCCGGTTACGGTAAGAAAGCGCTCCTTGCTCAGGCTCAGCTGGTCCTTTTCGCGGTCGATCTGGGTTTCCTGGAATTTATTCCACTGGAAGCCAAAGCTGGCGGTGTAGTTATCGCTGGAAACAAACCGGGGCACGCCGTTGACGATGGGAAAGCTGTTGCCTTTATCGTCCGTGTACTGGTTGCCATCGTACCTGAGGGGCTGACGGGTAAAAGGATTAATGATCTGAACCATAGCTTACTGGCCGAGTGTTGCTTTGTAGGATGACAGTTGCTGGATGGTGTCCACCGCGTACCATTTGCTGGGATAAAGGTTGCTGCAATACAGTTCGCCCTGCGCCATCAGCTCATTCCATACCTGGTAGAAATTGGTGGCGGGACTGACAAGCGCATTGAGCTTTTTGGGGTGGATGATCTGGATGCCGGAGCAATACATATCGGTAACCTCGGTGCGGGAAAGACGCTGTACGACGTTGTTTTCGTGAACGATGTAGTCGCCGTCCAGGCCGGGGATAGGCTTAACAGGCACTACCATGCAGGGCGGGCATCCCTTTCCGAAGTATTCCTTGGTGAGCAGGTCGAAGTCCAGCTCGATTACGTTGTCGCAGGTAAGCACCAGAACGGGCTCGTCCAGCTCTTTCATGAGGGTGTTGAACAGCCACCAGGCATTATCCTGGCCGGTGGTATTGAACACGCCGGTGACATTGTGCTCGATGACATGCTGGGCCAGCATGGCGCCCTTGTAGCCTACCGTCACATAAATGAAGGGCAGCTTTTCGCGGAGGTAGGTAAGACCGCGGGCAATAAGGGTTGAACCGTTAACCGGCGCCATGGCCTTGGGAACGAGATCCGTAAGCGGCACCATCCTTTCGCCTCTTCCCGCTGCCATGATCAGGGCATATCTTATTTGCATCAGAGCTCAGGTTTTTTTATGATGAGTTCCAGCAGCTCTTCCTTGTTCAGGCGCTCGGCATTGGCCGAAGACACCTCGTCGGTAAGATCGTTCTGGTACTTCTGGTAGAAGTTGATAAAGTAATATTCCTTTCCTTCGATCTCCACCTGCTTTACATGCGGGAGCTCTATTTTGCCGATCAGCACCTCGTCCAGCTTATCGCCGGGGCGTTCACCGATCTTTTCATATGGTATGTTGAAATGCTCCGACCATACCTTCAGTATGTCCTCTATCTGGGCCGATTTCATTTTCAGCGAAAGAATGCCACCCTGGAATTCATCTATCCTGTTCATGCAGGTGATCACCAGGTCGGCGGCATCGTAAACGGTAAAGAAGAAGCGGCGCATGTGGGGACCGGTGGTGCCGATCTTTTTATCTACCTGCGACATGCGTTCCCAGATAGGGAAAACAGAGCCGGTAGACCAGGCGATATTGCCGAAGCGGGTGCAGACAAATTTGGTTTTGGTGCGTCCGCTCAGTGCGCTGAACAGCCTTTCCATCATGGCCTTTGAATGGCCGTAGATGTTTCCAACGGGAGGAGCAGCCTTGTCGGTGCTGATGCCCACTACGTTCTCAATGCCGCATTCGATTGCCTGGCGGGCAATGTTCTGCGAGCCCACTACGTTCACGTCGATGCACTCGAAGGGGTTCTTTTCCGAAATGTCCACGAACTTGGTGGCGGCGGCATGAATGATGGTATCGGGCCTGAATTCATTAAGAATATCACGGATGGATTTCTCGTTGGTGATATCCAGGGGAACTACCGTGCATCCTGTCTTTATCTCCGCAAGCATGTTGTTGCCGTTGTTGCGGGATCCCAGCAAGACATTATGTTCCTTGCTCAGTTTTTGTGCAAGATGCCTGCCGAGGAAACCAGAACCGCCGGTGATTAGAATTCTTTTCATCTGGGTGTCAGTTATTTCTCTTTAAGAGAGGGCTAAGAAAGAAATTTTTGCCAAAAGCAAAAAATCTTTTTGACGGAAACATGCCTTTGCCTTTTGTCAGCGAAAGCATGAATTCGTTGAGCGCCTGCATGCGCTTCCGCATGTGCAGGGAGTACATGGCGCGGTGAAAGTAGTAATTAGCGTTCACATAGCCTATATAAGGCGAATACTTCTCCTTCAGCACGGGATCTGTGTCGATCATGCCGGTCAGCACCTGGCGCTGGTACTCCAGGTCTTCATACATCTTGCTGTACACCGATCGTCCCACGTGTTCCCTGATGCCGCAGTTCACTTTGTTGATCCTTCCCACTTCATACCTTGCCAGCACACGGAACCATATTTCGTAATCCTCCGAGCCGATCATCCGCAGGTCTTCCGTAAAGAAATATTTAGTGTATATCTCCCTGTGCAGGAACACTCCAATGCAGGACAGAAAGTTGCCCTGGCAGATCTGCTTGTGCTGGTTGGTAATGGGGGGGAGATGCCTTGCCCCTGCGGGCCGGCTCTCGTTGTCGATCATCTGGTACAGGTTGTGGAAGATCTTCTTGTCAGGATTCTGCTCCGCGAAAGCGGCGGCGTCTTCCAGGCAGTTGGGATAAAGAATATCGTCCGAATCCAGCAGCGTAAGAAATTCGCCTTTGGCATTGCGGAAGCCTACGTTCCGCGAATAGGCCCTTTCCATGTTTTGCTGGTTCCTGATATAGCGGACCTGTTCATTTTGCTCAAATTGCTTCATCACCTCCGGCGTGTTGTCGGTAGAGCAGTTGTCCACTACGATCACCTCGAAATCACGGAAGGTTTGCTTCAGAACGGATTGCACCGCCTCGGGCAGGAGGTCGGCGCGGTTATAGGTAGGAATGACTACGCTGAATTTGGGTGCGTTCATAAGTTCTCACTTTTTATACCGAAAGGTCTTTCCTCGCTCGCTTGCATCGAAGTCTCCGTAGGGGTTAGCTTTGCAGGTTAACCGCCAGGACGCCAGGACGCAAGGGTTTCACGCACTTGTCCCGCAACAGGCGGGAAAGGCGCAAAGGAAAGGCAAAGAACGAGGTCGCTTGAGCCATACTCTTTCTGTTTCTCCTTCTGTTTCTCTTCCTGTTTCTCTTCCTGTTTCTGTTTCTCCTTCTGTCCCAATCCCTCTGCAACTTAATATCAGCCAGGAACACAAAGAGAAGTCGCAAGCTCCTATAGGATTTAGGGAAGCTTGCAATCCTTCCTGCGCGCTTCTCAAGCTTGTAGCGCCGGGACGCTGAAAGAAACAGAAAGAGAAACAGAAACAGAAACAGAAAGAGTGTGGTTCAAACGACCCCCTTCTTTGCCTTTCCTTTGCGCCTTTCCCGCCTGTTGCGGGACAAGTGCGTGAAACCCTTCGTGCTTCTTTGCGTCCCTAGCGCCTTAGTGGTTAATCGCCTCCAGCAGTTCGGTGTAGCGTGGGGCCACCTTTTCTATATCGAAGGTTTCATGGATGGTGCGGTAAAGCGCTTCGCCTGTCTTTTCCCTGTCTATTTCTCCCGATGCCAATTGCTTCAGCAGTTGCAGGGTTTCGGCGGCAGGCGCTTCCCTGTCTACCAGAAAGCCGTTGCTGCCGTGTTCGATATAGTCTTCAAAATCGCCCACGCCGTGGCAAACGATCACAGGCTTCCGGCAAAGCCCCACTTCCTTCACCGCGCTGTTGCTGGCTTCGGTGGACGACAGGTGCACGAATACATCGCAGGAAGCTATATAGTCGAATACGTTCTCTTTTCGCCCCAGCAAAAAAACATGCTTTTGGAGACCGAGCTCTTTTATTTTACCGTTAAGCTCTTCTTCCAGCGGACCGGAGCCCAGGCAAAGCAGCTTGCAGTCGATGCCTGCTTCCACCAGTTGCCGCACTACGGAAAACAGTACAGCGTGCCTTTTGGCGGGCACCAGCCGCGCCATGGACAGCAGGCGGAATCCCGTGGGATAAGCCTCCTTTATCCTCCGTACCTCTTCTTCCCGGGGCTTTTCATACTGGTTGAAATTATAGCCGTAGTTGATGCGGATGATCTGCCGCACAGGCACGTTTTCTTTTTCTGTCCAGAAGCGCTGCACCACACCCGAAGGAGCTATCTTGACAGGCGTAAGCCAGTTGACGATGCGGTTGAGCCACCGTGCCTTGCGTGGATTGAGCTGGTAATCCTCACCGCTGTTATGGCGCACATAGGCCAGTTTGAATTTGCGCGTCTTGCGCAGCAATCCCGCTATCAATGCCGTTTCCTGCTGGTGCGCTATCACCAGGTCAATGGAAAATTCATCCACCACCGAACGCAGCTTCTTCAGGCCGGAACGGTAGTACTGCACCCTTCCGGCAGGCAGTTCACCGGCGGCATGCGTCATCACCCCAAAGCCCTCCACGTACCGGTGCAGCGGGCCCGCAGGGCAGGTAGTGAGCAAATGCACCTTGTGCCCTTGCCGTACCAGCATTTCCATAACAGATTGCTGTTCTACGCTACGCAGATGGTATGGAAAGTAGATAAGGATGTTCATAGTAGGGTAGAAGGTAGAAGGCGAAAGGTAAAAGGTAACAGCGGTAAGTCGCAAGTCCTAAGTCATAAGTCTGAAGTCCTAAGTCGTAAGCCAAGACTTTGGACTTCGGGCTTACGGCTTAGGACTTAGGACTTCTCTCTCCGGTCATCGGTCATCTCTCATCGGCTACACTTGCTGCTGATGCGGCGGCACCAGGGGCTTGCGCAGCCGGTAAAGACCGGAGAGGCGGTTTGAGAAATAGAAAGCCGTGAGGCCCATTATAAAGTAAACGATCATGCCCGTATAGGTGGCGCCAAGAGCGCCGAAAAGGCGGACGTTGAAAAAGTTCAGTATAAGGCTTACGATCATGCCGAAGATGGATATGGACATGATGAGCCGGTTTTTTTTATAGGAAAGAAGGAAGCCCAGGAAAAGGCTGTACACGGACCAGAAGAAATTGGCAATGGTCAGGTTCACGGCATAGCGTTGCCCCGATTGAAATTCCGGTCCTATAAACAGCTCGAAGATGAAGGGAATGGCCAGTATCACGCATACCGTCAGCACTGCTGAAATGCCCACGAAAGCGTAACACACCTTGCGGATCTCGTTGCGGTCTATTTCGGGAAGCGAAAGCTTGCGGAACAGCACGGGATAAAAAGTATTGTTCAGGGTCAGGATGAGCAGGTTCACTATGATGGCTATCTGCGCACCGGCGCTGTAGCTGCCCACATCGTCCGTTCCTTCGTAATAATTAATAAAGAAGCGGTCTGAGTACATCAGCACGAATATGGCCAGCCGCTCCGGCACAAAGGGCAGGCCCGCAACAAAAAGCTTTTTCACCTCCGCTTTATCCCATCCGCCGCCGTAAAGCCTCCACCTGCGGATCAGGAGAACGGAGACCAGCAGGAAGGCCGTCAGCGTAAGCAATGTACTGCCCAGTCTTCCTTCCCAACGGTAGCTCAGCGCCAGTATGAACAGCAGCGTAAGCCCGATCTCCAGCACGTTCTTGGCAATGGAATAGCCCGCAAAGAGCAGGTGCTTTTCCTTGTT
>DASWNB010000400.1:0-5279 GCA_036399455.1 Flavisolibacter sp.
CCTCGGTGATGAGCTTCGAGTACGACGGAACCCTCATTAACCTGCTGGATACTCCCGGTCACAAGGATTTTGCCGAGGATACCTTCCGGACGCTTACCGCCGTGGACAGCGTTATCCTGGTGGTGGACAGCGTAAACGGGGTGGAAGAACAGACCCGCCGCCTGATGCAGGTCTGCCGCATGAGAAAAACTCCCGTTATCGTCTTTATCAACAAGCTCGACCGTGACGGTAAGAACCGTTTCGACCTGCTGGAAGAAATTGAAAAAGAGCTTTCCATCTCCCTTCATCCCATGACCTGGCCCATCAATAGCGGCAAGGACTTCAAGGGCGTTTACGACCTCTTCAATAAAAGCATCCGCCTCTTTACACCTAATACAAAGGCTACGGACGAGGACACCATTTCCGTATCCGACCTTTCTTCTCCCATACTTGATGAAAAGCTGGGCGAACGCGATGCCGCCGTGCTGCGTGAAGATGTTGAGCTGATCGACGGCGTTTACGGGCAACTGGATGCGGACAGCTATCTCAGCGGCGACGTGGCTCCCGTATTCTTTGGCAGCGCCATCAACAACTTCGGCGTAAAGGAAATGCTCGATACCTTCATCCGCATAGCCCCCGCCCCCCGCGACCGTGAAACCAACCGCCGCAAGGTGGCCGTGAACGAGGAAAAATTCAGCGGCTTTATTTTCAAGATACACGCCAACCTCGATCCCAAGCACCGCGACCGCATCGCCTTCCTCCGCGTATGCTCCGGCAGGTTCGAGCGGAACAAATATTTTCACCATGTGCGACTGGACAAGGACGTGCGCTTCTCCAACCCATATTCCTTCCTGGCCCGCGAAAAAAGCGTGGTGGATGACGCCTATGCAGGCGACGTGGTAGGACTTTTCGATACGGGTAATTTCAAGATCGGCGATACGCTTACCGAAGGGGAGGATTTTTTCTTTACCGGCATTCCCACCTTCTCACCCGAAATATTCAAGGAAGTGGTGAACAAGGACCCGATGAAAACAAAGCAGCTTGAAAAAGGATTGCTGCAACTGACCGATGAAGGCGTGGCCCAGCTCTTTACCCAGTTTGGGGGCAACAAGAAGATCATCGGCTGCGTGGGTGAGCTGCAATTCGAGGTGATACAATACCGCCTGCTGCACGAGTACGGCGCATCGGTGGTTTTCAACTCGCTTCCGTTCTACAAAGCATGCTGGATCACCAGCGATAACCCGGCAAAGCTGCAGGAGTTCATCCGCTTTAAATCGTCCAACGTTGCGGAGGACAAGGACGGGCAACTGGTGTACCTGGCGCAGAGCGAATGGTTTTTGAATACGGAGCGGAACAACAACCCGGACATCACCTTCCATTTTACATCAGAAGTTCATAAATAATGGCCACTCTCTTCCAAACGGAACGTCTGCTGGTACGCCATTTTACCGCGGAGGACAGCGAACATTTTTTTGTGCTCAACAGCAATGAAGAAATAGTGCGCTATATACGTGCGCCAAAAACCCGCGAGGAATGCGATGCCTTCCTGAAGGAGGTGCTTGCCGCCACCGAAGCCAATCCCGCCGTGGGGCGGTGGGTAGCCGTAGACAAAGCCTCGGGCCTTCCTGTGGGCTCCGTAGGCATCATCCCGGTGCAGAATTCCACGCACATGCAGCTTGGCTATGCCTTTCTGCCGGAGCACTGGGGCAAAGGCTACGCCACCGAGCTGGCCATCGCCGCCATGCATTATGTATTTACCCAAACAGACCTCCACATCATTTACGCCTACATAGAAACACCCAACGTAGCCTCTCAAAAAGTGCTTCTGAAAGCAGGCTTCAAACTCAATGGAACAAAGATGGAAGGAGAGAAGGAGGTTGCAGAGTTTGTGTGTGAGAGAGGTCCACAGTCCACGGTCGACGGTCCACAGACGGGTCATTAAGGTGGACGAGGCATTTCTTTAGCAGGCTTTTGGTGAATGGTCAATGGTGAATAGGTCGTTTTTTGGGGACGAGTACTCCTTAGCAGCAATCTTTTTAAATATTCAATAATCAACGCTCAATGCTCAATGCTCAAGTAGGTTTCCAATTCAGCGGAATACTTGAAAATTGAATATTGAGCGTTGATTATTGAGTATTAAGCCCAGTAGGAAAACTCACTTCCAAAGGCTTGCAGCTCGAGGCTTGTAGCTTGCAGCCTCTTCTCGCATCCCGCAACTAACAACTCGCAGCTTCTTCTATCTCTCCACATACTTAATCACCGCAATCCTTATATCCGACAAAGAAGCCCCTTCTGCTTCATGCACCTTTACTACACCGGGGTTTTTGGAGTTGAGGAAGTCCATGTTGGCTTCTTTGCCGCTTAACAGGAATTCTGCCATGGCCACACGGTAGGTTTTGTTGGGATCGATAGGAGAGCCGTTGAGTTTCCAGGAGCCGGAGGCGTCGTAGGTGACGTTTTCGTTGTACTGCAGAAAGCCGCCGTTGCCTGCGTTCTTCCTGCCCTGTTCAAGGGTTTTGATGAGAAGGCTGCCTTTCATGTCCGCTTCGCGGATGCCGCCGCCAAAGGGAAGGGTGCGGATGATATCGTATTGCGTAACGGGCATTTGCAGGATATCGTCCACGCGGATGGAGCCGGAGTTCATTAATACTACATCTGCTTTGGGCGCCGCATGGGCGATGGCGCTGACGATAAGACGGGTAAGGTTGGTGGACCTGAAGCGCACTTCGGACTCGCGGCCGTCGAGCGGGGCGCCGCTGCCGATGAGGGTCTTTCGTACATCAAAACCCAGCGAGCCGAAATTCTTGTCCGCAATACCCACCCACTTCTGCACCACGGCATCGGTAGCAGGGTCGAAGGGAAGCTTTTCGTTGATGTATTCCAGTTCGGGATCTGCCTTGAGCCTGCCTCTTTTCTTGTTGATCTTCAGCGTTACTACGTAGGCAGATTTGGCGTTTGCATGGGCCTTGGTGATATAGACCTTTCCTATCTTCTCAAACCTCCTGTCGTGCTCATGGCCGCCCAGTATAAGTGCCAGTCCCGGAAGTTCGCGGGCCAGGCGGATGTCTTCCTCTATCAGTTGGTGCGTAACCGCCACCACTGCATCCACCGAATCTTTCAGTTGGGCGTACAGCTCTTTTGCTGTTTGCAGCGGGTCGGTATAGCTTACATAATCTGCCCGGTTGAAGGGAAGGGTAAGTCCTATAAAGCCGATGCGGGCCGTGGTGCCGTCCTTATCCTTCACCGTAATGATGCGGGTTTTAGGAATGGCTTCTTTACCGTTCTTTACAAAAGGCGCCGCTTTATCATTCTTTTTGTGAAAAGCATTGGAGGCCACCCACTGGAATTCTGATTCATTGATGCGGTCCTGCAATTCGTTTTCCCTGATGTCGAATTCGTGGTTGCCGAATACGGCCAGGTCGGTGCCGGCGGCGTTCATGGCTTCCACCATCTGCTTTCCGCGTATGGCCTTGCCCTGGTATTGAAGACTGTTATAAACCGAAGGACTTACAAAATCACCCGACATCACCAGGAAGGTGTTGGGGTTCTGCTGCAGGTATTTTTTCTTGAGCGATGCCACGCGGGCCATGCCGCCCTCTTTTCCTCCGGAAAGCGGTGCTATCTCGTACACGTCATTCACCTGCACAAACACCACTTCTATCTTTCCATCATCCCTGCCCCCCGCCGTAGATGAACCTGTAGTACGGCACGAAGAAGCGCCCAGCAATAGAACAAGAGCAATTCCGTAAATATTTCTCATAGAGCAAAGGTAGGAGGTGGAAGGTAGAAGGTGAAAGGTGAAAGGCGGAAGTCTGAAGCCGTAAGTACTAAGTCCCAAGTCACAAGCCATAGACTTAGGACTTAGGACTTAGGACTTACGACTTATGACTTATGACTTCGGGCTTCTGGCTTCGCCTTCTACCCTTTACCTTCTGCCTTTTATCCCTTCTTTTAAAGTTTGGAACTGTATTTGTTTAAGGTTGGGCGAATCAAAAAAGGCCGTGTATGAACGAAAAGATTCTGCTCGTTGACGACAACGAGGACCTGTTGATGATCACCCGGATCATACTCAAGGGACAGGGCTACCAGGCGGTGCTGGCAACCTCTACAGACGAAGCTCTCCGTAAGATCAGGATACACCAGCCCTCGCTGGTTCTGCTGGACGTATGCATCTGCAACGAAGACGGAAGGGAACTCTGCGAACGCCTCAAGCACGACCCGCTCACCAGCAGCCTGCGTATCATCATGATGTCCGGTTACGACGCCGAGCCCGGTCTTGCCGATGATTTTCTTCCCAAACCTTTCAATTACGACGAACTCATATACAAGGTTGAACGCCAGATGGCGGCAGTACACTGAGGAGGAGGTAAAAGGCAAAAGGTGTAAGGTAGAAGGCGGCCGCCTGCCGTATATCTTTTACCTTCTACCGTATACCTTGCTGGTCACCACGAAGACGCGATGACGCGAAGGAATCACAAAGGGGAGAAGGAGAAGTGTCCTTAACTACAGTTATTTCCTTCGTGTTTCTCTTAGCGCCCCGGCGTGGCCCTAAATTATGACACGGTAAGGAGCACGGGAATGTCAACAGCTTCCGCAAAAAATTTGCGGTCCTTTGTGTTCTAAGATTGTGATCACGGAGATTCAGGTACATTAAAAGAAACACAAGGAAATGATTGAACTTAAACATCCCTTCTTCTTTGTGCATCCTTCGCGTCCTCGCGCCTTCGTGGTTATCAAAGTCCGCAGCGCTGCGGAGGAATTGCTATAGAAAGGAAAGTCACACCTAATGCCTTCTACCTTCTACCCTATACCTTTTACCTTAATTCACAACACCCATTTCCTGCCTGACAGGCATTCTTAAAATATATTCATCCAAAGTGGATTCGGAGCTGCGCCAGATGCGGAGGGTGCCGTCGTTGTTGAATCGATAGTTGTAGGGGCCGTTGAGGACAAGAGTATGGTTGGTGGAAAAATGCCGGTTGCAGGAATCACGGAAACGGAGCATGGCCTCGTCCTGCTCCACGGAGCCGCGGCAAAGGGCAGGATAGAGGGGATCGGTGCTTTCACCTTCAAAGCGGCTGCCCAGGAAGCGGAGCGTAACCCTGGTTGTATCCGTGTTGTTGTGGTGGAAATAGCCGATATAGGTTCCTTCCAGGAAGACAATGTCATCCCCATTCTTGCCGCAGGATAGCAGGCAGCATAAGAGAATGATCGTTGCTGTCCTTTTCATAACACGATTTGCCCGTTCTTGGCAAATAGCATGCTAGAAATCAGGATGGATGCCGGTGTAGTTGTGCGGG
>DASWNB010000401.1:0-2200 GCA_036399455.1 Flavisolibacter sp.
GGTCGTAATCGAACCAGATGCCGCGTTCGCCAAATTCGTTTGCGTGGACGGGCAGGGCCGGGATAAAGCGGCCGAGGATGCCTTCCACCGCGTCGATGGGGATGCTCCAGATACGGAAAAAGCCAAGTATGTGGTCGATGCGGAAGGCATCGAAGTAGTTGCTCATCTGGCCGAAGCGCTGGCGCCACCATTCGAAATTGTCTTCCTCCATCTTTTTCCAGTTGTATGTGGGAAAGCCCCAGTTCTGGCCCTTGATGGTGAAGTCGTCCGGCGGTGCTCCCGCCTGCATGTCCATATTGTATAATTCCGGGGCGGTCCAGGCGTCGCAGCCGTAGCGGTAGATGCCGATGGGAATATCGCCCTTCAGGGCAATGCCTTTTTTATGCGCATAGCCGGAGGCTTCCCTGAGCTGCTGGTGCAGGTGGTACTGGACAAAATAATGGAAGGCAATCTGCTTGAAAACCCTTGAACGCGGTGAGCAAAGCTTTTCCACCTCTTCCTTGCGGAAAACAGAGTTGGCTTTCCACCTGGAGAAGTCGGAAGTGCCCCATTTGTCGCGGAAGTGGCAGAAGGCGGCGTAAGGAAGCAGCCAGTAGCGGTTCTCTTCGAAGAATTCCCTGAATTCCTTTTCATCAAGGAAGCCGGTGCCTTCCAGTTCATAGATCTCCCGCAGTATGTTCATCTTGAAGCCGATCACCTGCTCGTAGTCTATTTCAGCAAGGCCGTTGAGCTGTTTCTGCTTGCGGCCCAACTGGCGGATGGCTGTATTATGCTTCTTGCCCGCTACCTTCTGTATGTTGATATAGATGGGATGCAGGGCAAAGGCGGAGATGGCGGCATAGGGATAGGAATCCTTCCAGGTAAAAGTTGCCGAAGTATCGTTGATGGGCAGAAGCTGTATGATCTTCATGCCTACTTCTTCCGCCCAGTCCACCAGCAGCTTGATGTCCGTAAACTCGCCGATGCCAAAGCTGCTGCGGCTGCGGAGGCTGAACACGGGAATGGCAACGCCTGCGCCGCGCCAGGTGGTGTTGGGCAGCCGCACAAAGCCGTCGTGGTGCACATAAGTGCGGCCGGAATGCGGTGCAAAGAGGGTGCGGTTGTCGCCGTCCTCAAAGCGGACAAAGTGGTCTTTTTTTGTATTATAGATGCCGTATTTATAAGCTACGGGACCGGATGCATCCAGGTCCAGGTCAGCGCTCCACCAGTTGCCTGATCTGTGAAGAAGTCGGGGCTTTTCGGTGCTCCAGTCGCCGAGTTCGGGGGCGCCGCCTATGAGGCAGACGGCTTCATTGCCGGAAAGCAGCGGGGCCTTTACGCGAAAGCGGTGCGGGGCTTCCTGCTTCAGCTTTATCCTGGGGGCTTTTCCTCCTTTCAGGAATACTTCCCTGAAGGGGGCGGTATAGAAGGCGTTCTCGTAAAAGCTTTCGTTATTCCAGGTATCCACCAGCACCAGGCCGGGAGATCCTTTTTTGAGTTCCACGATGCGGTCTTTTTCCGCATCTTTTATTACTTCGCCGTGTTCGTTGGTGAAAAGGTATTGGTAGTGAAGGGGGGCGGTTTCATTCTCTGTCTCCACGGAAGCATACCAGAACTCCTCGTTCAGGAACTGCATGGGCAGCGCCTGAGTGGCATCTGAACTGCCCAGGGCAGGTATATTGCCGGTGATGGATAATGTCTGGCCAAATCGCGTTCGAAACCGCAGGTAAAATTCAACTTTCATCTAATCAGGAATTAGCAGCTCGTTTTTGTTGATGTGTGATAAGCACACATTGGGGGCGAAAATAGGAAAAGGTTTGGATGATTGCTATGGAGTTTAAGGAGTTGCGTTTAAAAAATGGGTGAAAATGTAAAGCGGCTGCCCTATTTTTGCGCAAAATTCTATAGCACATGGAAATGAAAAGAAGGAATAAAGGCTTGTACTGGATATTGTTCCTCCTCTCTGTCGCAGCCCTCTTCGTAGCCATCTTCACCCATTGGCCCTGGCTTACGCTGATCCTGCCTTTTATGACCACCTTCTTTGTCCTGGCAATGGACATTATTTAAGGGGGAAGGCAAAAGGTCAAAGGCGAAAGGCGCAGTCCTTAGGTTTGCGAGACTTCTTTTATATACTACCATTATATGGACAAACCCACAGCTTTTGCTGTGGGTTTGTTTGTTATCATAGGAAAATATTCAATATTCAACGCTCAATGTTCAA
>DASWNB010000402.1:0-4287 GCA_036399455.1 Flavisolibacter sp.
CTTTCAGGACGGCTCCTATATTTCGGCCTACTGGCTGGCAGTTCCCAAGTTCATCCTCGCCGGCTGGGTAATACTGGTGTGGCTGATTTCAGCAGTGAAGGGAATAGTTAGAAAATAGCTGTGAGAGGATGACCGCCAAGAGACAACCGATCACCGGCAGCAACCACAAAGGCACAACGATGCAAGAATGCACAAAGCAAGTGAAAGACTGCACCTAAAGAACCAGGAACAACAGACCAGAAACCAGAAACAGAAAGACCTCACAGGCTCTTAACCCGTGAGGTCTTTTTATTGACGATTGACGATTCACGATTCACGATTGACGATCTATCACCTCTTCACCACCTTCAGCGTACGCACTTCGCCGTCCCACTGGGCCCTGAGGGTGTAGGTGCCGGAGGAAAGGCCGTGCATGTTTACCGGCATCTGGCTGGCGCCTTCGGGGAGGAGGCTTTCCTGCTGGCGTACAACGGAGCCCTTGCTGTCGATAACAGACACGATCAGGCGGCTCTTCTTCGCAAGGCTGATGCTCAAGATGGCCTGGTCGCTTACGGGGTTGGGATATACGCTCAGGCTTTGCTCTTTGCCGCAGTTGCTCCTGAGGATGGAGCTGGTGGTCTTTCTTCCGTCGAAATCCTGCTGCACGATGCGGTAGAGGCTTCCGGCAGCGGCGGCGTTATCGCGGTAGCTATAGCTCTGCTCCGTACCGGACTGGCCGGTGGAAGGTAGCGTGGCAATGGAAGTCCAGTCCCTGCCGTTCGGGCTTCTTTCAATGGTGAAGTTCTTCGAGTTGACTTCGCCGGAGGTCTTCCACGTCAGGTTTACTGCGCCGTTGACACACTGGGAGTTGACGAGCGAGAAGTTCACCGGCAGCGGTGAGGTAACGGGAGCCAGGTCCTGCACTTCAAACCAGTTCAGGTTCCATCCCAGGTTGGTGATGGATTCGAAGCGGATGGTTTGCGTGCCTGCCTGCAGGGGAATGGTCGTGTTCATGGTCAGGTAATTTGCCCAGCCGCCGGAGTCGAATACATCGATGGTGTCCAGTGCGGTGCCACCGGCGTTCCTGATAACGAAACGGGCGCCCGTGAAGAAGGTGGACAGGCGGATCCTGACCTTGTAGTTGCCGGAGAGGGGCACGTTCACGCTATAGTCCATCCAGTCGCCCTGGTCGATATAGCCTACGTTGGTGCCGGGAACTCCTTCGTCGTTATTTCCTTCGGTCTGGATGCCGTTCATGGCAATATAATTTTCGGCTTCGATCCTTTGCCTGCGGGGATGAACCAGCACGGATACTTCGTCGCTGTTGGAGCCACCACCGTTATCGGTGACGGTCACGCGGAAATAGTAGGTGCCGATGGAGAGGTCGCTCACCGTAGGATTAGCCGCCGTGGGATTGCTGATGCTTCCACCGGAGGGGCCGGAAACCTTTTCCCAGAAATAGCTGGCGGTAGTTCCGTTAGGACCGGTGCCGCCGGCCTGCAACTGCGTAGTGCTGGCAGGAGAGGCGATCTCTTTATCGTTGCCGGCATAAGCTTTCGTAGGTGTTCTTTTGAATTGAAGCATCCACTCGTAGATGTTCTTTCCGTTCTCGGTGTACACTCTTGTCAGCGGATCGAACCAGCAGAGGTGCGCATTGGAATTGAACATGGTCTTGCGGGCCTCTACAAAGGGCGGTGTTCCTTCGTTGATATAATCCACCAGGGCTTCCGTGAAGATGGAAGGCACCTGCTGATCGTACTTGCTGTGAAAGCCCCACACGGCCACTTTGTTCTGCTTGATGATATTGGCTTTTTCCGGGAAGGGAAAAACCACGGCGGCAAAGGGAACGATGGCTGCAATGCGGTTGGCATAGGCTGCGCTTACGGCGGGGTATTCCCAAACGGGGTTGCCGCCCTGGCTTTGGCCTACGAGGTAAATACGCGAAGTATCGATGCGGTAATTGGCAATGGCGAAATTGATCACATCATTCACCTCGTGGGGCAAAGGGAAGCGGTTCCACATGGGGGCGATGAACTGGGGGGTGATGATAACGAAGCGGAAGGTTTCGCCGTTTACGGTATACGCATCCTGCCACATGCCGTTGCGCTGCTGCTCGTGGGGATAGCCGCCGCCGCTGAACTGGTTTTCAAGCTGCGCTTCGCTGCCGTCGCCGGTGGAGCCGATGCCATTGAGGTAGATCATCAGGGGATACTTGCCGCTTCCGCTTTCATAGCCTATGGGAAGATACTCGAGGTAGCCGTTGCAATTGGCGTTGATGGGAACATTGGGGCGCTTGGTCAGCACTCCCTGGGCATAGCCTGCAACTGTCAGCACGGTTAATAACAACACACTCGCAATACGTCTTGGTACGCTGGTTCCTGCATTTTTCATAATGAGAATAATTAGCAATAATTAATAACTAGGGTGTAATCCGGGGAAAATCAATGGGGTACTGTAATTCGCAGGATGGGCTGGATGGCTCAAATATATAATAATTCCATAAGGAATGCCTGTGCCATAAGCACTTATAAGAAAAAATCTACTGCCGGGGCCGGTGACCGATGACCGATGACCGATGACCGACAACCGATAACCGACAACCGAAGAGAGGCTGCGAGTTATTAGCTGCGAGTGGGATAGGGAAACTCCAAGGCATAAGTCGTAAGCCGGAAGTCGTAAGTCTCTCTTCGGTTATCGGTTATCGGTTATCGGTTGTCGGCTTACGTGGAAACCACCTTCCTTTTCCGCCCATTTCTCCCTATCTTGTCTGCTCCCTTTACCTGCCCTTGCGAACTGCTTCTGTTTCACTCAAAAAACCAAAACATGCCAACGATCGATGAACTGAGAAGAAGGGTATGGGACCTGTACGCGGAGCCTACCCCACAGCAAAGAACAACCTTTCTCGAAAACCTCGAAGCAGGGCCCATGCTCGAAAGCACCGGGCCGGTACCCATCAGGCAATTCTCCCTTTTCAACCACCTGCACGCCGAAAGAGCGGCCATGGTATACGACGAGTTCTTTGAGCTGGCAGAACAAAGGGAATCCATCGAGGAAGGAGTAGAGGCGGTTTTGAGCCGCTACGAAGAGCTCAAGGGCCGGGAAAACCCCGAGCTGCTGTATCATGCGCTTTCCGTTTTCATCACCCATCACCGCTACGGCAAGGTGCTTACCATACCCGATATAGTCGTGCGGGAACCCGAGCTGGCCATGTCCTCCAAGGCGGCATCTTCCATACAAATGCCCGGGCTGGAAAATTTTGATGATTCCATGGGCGGCGCCTCGGGTGATGAAGGAAAGCTCGACTGGTTCCGCGAAGACCCGCAGCAGAACGAGCACCATGCACACTGGCATAACGTATATCCCACCGGCGGCGTTCCCATTCCCGGGACCAACCAGCGGAAGTACAAGGACAGGCAGGGCGAAATGTTCCTGTACATGCACCAGCAGATGCTGGCCCGTTACGAAGTGGAACGCATCGCCGCAGGCATAACTCCCCTGAAAGCCTACACCTTCAGCGGCCCTATCTCTTCAGGCTATAATCCCGGCAACTTCATCACCGCCGAAACCGGCAGGACAAAAAGGAACGAAGACACCGAAGTAAGCATACGCGTCTTTGCCCGCGAAAACGGGCAGGTGACCTTTACCTACACCCCCGCGCAGCACAGGGAGCAGAAACAGCGCCTCGACAACGCCCTGCAATCACGCACCCTTCGCGGCAACGGCCCGGATAACGATGAAAACAAGATCAGGGTATCGGACCGCCTGGGGCATACGCTGGAGCCTTCGGGACCGCCGGCTGAGCGCATCCCCGGCTTTGGGAACTACCACGGCATGGGGCACGTGCTCATTGCCAAGAGCCACCTGGAGGGCGAAGTGGACCTGGACGATTCATCCGACGGCGTGATGGCCGTTCCCAATACCGCCATCAGGGATTCCATCTTCTACCGCTGGCACAGGCATATAGACGATTACTCGTTTGCCGTGCAGGAGCAGTTTGGCGTGCGGGAATACGGCGATGCGCCTTCCGTGTTCTTCGACCACAAGACGACCGACGAGGAAGGGGAGCCTTTATCTACCGACATCATACTTTGCCTGAATAAGGACATACCGGGAATGCACCCGGATTTCGATGGCAGGACATTTGGAAAGCTGGCCTTTGGCGGCGATAACTGGGACAGGGATTTTTCCTCCGGCGAATTCACCGCAAGGGATGGCTCGGGCAGGGAGATCAGCTTCAGGACCACGGACACGCTCATCACTTCCATGAACAAGGGAGAGATCAAATTCAGGAACAATAACGGCAGCGAG
>DASWNB010000403.1:0-2799 GCA_036399455.1 Flavisolibacter sp.
GATCATCCCCGTCATCAATAAAATCGATATGGACGGCGCCATGATCGATGAAGTAAAGGACCAGATCATTGAGCTGATCGGCTGCAAACCCGAGGATATCCTGCTGGCCAGCGGCCGTACCGGCATCGGCGTGGATGCCATCCTCGAAGCCATCGTGGAGCGCATACCCGCTCCCAAGGGCAACCCCAATGATCCCCTCCAGGCCCTGATCTTCGACAGCGTGTTCAACAGCTTTCGCGGCATCATCGTTTACTACCGTATCCTCAACGGCACCCTCAGGAAAGGCGATAAGGTAAAATTCGTGTCTACCAACCAGGAGTATGAAGCGGATGAGGTCGGTATCCTCAAGCTTACGCTGGAGCAACGCAGCGAAGTATCAACCGGCGACGTGGGCTATATCATTACCGGCATCAAGAACGCCAAGGAAGTAAAGGTGGGCGATACCATCACCAACGCCCTGAAGCCCACGCAGGAAATGATCAAGGGCTTCCAGGAAGTAAAGCCGATGGTATTTGCCGGCATCTTCCCCGTAAACACCGACGAATTCGAGGAGCTGCGCGACTGCATGGATAAGCTCCAGTTGAACGATGCCTCCCTCACCTTTGAGCTGGAAACCTCCCAGGCCCTGGGCTTTGGCTTCCGTTGCGGCTTCCTCGGACTGCTGCACATGGAGATCATCCAGGAACGCCTTGAAAGGGAGTTCAACCAGACGGTGATCACCACGGTTCCCAACGTAAGCTTTATTGCCTACACAACAAAAGGCGAGAAGGTCATCGTAAACAACCCCGCCGAAATGCCGGAACCGGTAAAGACCGACCGCATCGAGGAACCTTATATCAAGGCGCAGATCATCACCAAGCCCGAATATATCGGCAACATCATGACCCTTTGCCTTGGCAAGCGCGGCATCCTCATCAACCAGAGCTATCTCACGCAAACCCGCGTGGAGCTCATTTTTGAAATGCCCCTGACCGAGATCGTATTCGACTTCTACGACAAGCTGAAAAGCCAGACAAGAGGCTACGCCTCCTTCGATTATAATCCCATCGGCTACCGCGAAGCAGACATCGTAAGGATGGACATCCTGCTGAACAATGAAAAAGTGGATGCCCTCAGCGCACTGATTCACCGCGGCAGGGCCCAGGATTTCGGCCGCAAGCTTTGCGAAAAGCTCAAAGAGCTGGTACCCCGCCAGCAATTCCAGATCGCTATCCAGGCCGCTATCGGCGCCAAGATCATTTCCCGCGAGAACATCTCCGCCATGCGCAAGGACGTAACCGCCAAGTGTTACGGTGGTGACATCAGCCGTAAACGCAAGCTCCTCGAAAAGCAGAAAGAAGGTAAGAAACGCATGAGGCAGATCGGTTCTGTTGAAGTTCCCCAGGAAGCGTTTTTAGCAGTGCTGAAGCTGGATGATTAGGGAAGCTGATGGCTTTTAGCTGATAGCTGTTGGCTTGTGCACGTACAGCCTATGTTCATCCGTTGTTTGGACGAACATTTTTATTTCACCGCCAAGACGCAAAGACGCGAGAAAGCACAAGGCCTTTGCGGCACTTTGCGGTTAGTCCCAATTCCTAATCCCTAATTCCTAATTCCTTCTACCTTCCACCTCTTACCCTTTACCTTCTACCCGATATATTCCTTCCATAACGCATATACCTTTTCAGGAGAAAATCTATCAATTCCATCGTAAGCTTCCACGCTCATGGTATTTCTTCTTTCCTCGTTGTCTATAAGCTGGATGATGGCCGTTGACATGGCTTCGATGTCTTCGTTGGGAACAAGAAGGCCGTCAACTCCGTGCCGGATGATGTCGGCGGGGCCGGTGGGGCAGTCGAAGGCAACGCAGGGAAGGCCGCAGGACATGGCTTCGAGGAGGACGAGGGGGAAGCATTCGAAGCGGGAAGTCATTATGTAGAGGGATGCGTCTTTGTATAGCTCCTGTACTTCCTGGGTGGAGGGAGGCACGATAGTGATGTGGTTCTGCAGGTTGCGGTTTCTGATCTCTTTTTTCAGCCATTCCTTTTCTTTCCCTTCGCCGGTGATCCGCCATTTCCACTCCGGGTGCTTGCTGAAAACTTTTTCGGCGATAGAAGGAATGAGGTCAATACCTTTTCTTTTAATGAGCCAGCCAATGGTGAGCAGCACGGGGGCCTGCGGAACAGCCTGGTGGCGGCTGATGAAATTGGGGATGACCTTTGTAGTGCAGCCCAACTGTGCATACAGCGCGGCTTCGGTGCGGTTGAGGCAGATGACTGCGTCGAGCTTTGGATAGATCCTGTGGAAAAGATAATTCCAGAAACGGCTTTTCTTCAGCCAGTGAAAATGATGATGCTCCCAGGCTGCTATTCTCACCCCTTTTCTCCCGCAAGCCATCCACGCCGCAATGGTGAATACATAATCGGTGGAGAGGATCAGCGTTGGCTGCATCCTGTCCAGCTCCGCTTTCAGCCTTCGCACATGCCCCAGCAGCGCCATCTTCCTGGTCACCACATTTCCCTTTACCGTCACACCAAAATGCAGCGGAAGCTGCACCAGCTCTATGTTATCGCTGACGGTGTAAAAGGATTCTGCCGTTTCATCCAGCACCAGCAAACTCACCCTATGCCCCCGAGATTGCAACAGGCTGGCCGTATGCACCACGGCCCGCTCCGTACCACCGGGCATATCCAACCGCGAACAAAGAATGACGATGTGAGATGAGTTCATAATTCAAATTTAGGGAACCATGAAGGCGCGGGGAACACGAAGGAGCACAGAGGCTTAACGGGTTCCCATTCACGATTGACGATTCACGAT
>DASWNB010000404.1:0-15353 GCA_036399455.1 Flavisolibacter sp.
ATATTTACGGACAGGTACGCCTGCTGCAGGGCCTGAACTTCAAATCGCTCTACGGCGTGGACAACCTTTCCGTAGTGAACGAAGATTTCAGGAATGCCATACACGGCGACGGTACGCAGTTCCTGGGTGCTTCGCAGAACACACTGCAGCGCCCCCGCCGCTGGAACTGGCAGAACACCCTCACCTACGACACAAGGCTGGCGGAAGACCACGGCCTGAACGTGCTGGTGGGCGCCGAGCAGCAATACACCCGTAGCAGCAATTGGGGCGCCGACCGCAGACGAGTGGCGGATCCCTTCTTCGATGAATTCCAGGGCGCTTATGTGGACATCGTGGCCAGCGGAAACGCGCTTTCCGAAAACTTCCTGCAGTCTTACTTCGGAAGGGTGAACTATGATTTCAAAAGAAAATACTTCCTGTCGGGCAATATCCGCCGCGACGGCTACTCGGCTTTCGCCAATAAGTGGGGTACCTTCTACGGCGGTTCCGCCGGATGGAGCGTTTCGGAAGAAGACTTCTGGAAGAACTCCGGCATCACCGACGTGATGAGTTCCTTCAGGATTCGCGGCAGCTACGGCATGGTGGGCAACTTTGCCGGCGTAGGAAACTATGCTTACCAGAGCCTTTACAACGGCGGCCTCTATGGCAACGACCCCTCGATCTTCTTCGCGCAGGCCGGCAACGCCAACCTGACCTGGGAGAAAAGCAAGAAGCTGGACGTAGGCTTCAACGCAGGTTTCTTCCGCGACAGGCTCAATCTTGAATTCACGTATTACAAGAACGACATTACGGACCTGATCCTGGCCGAGCCCCAGGCTCCCTCAAGGGGCATCCCCGGCAACTCCATCCTGACCAACGTGGGAAGCATGCAGAACACCGGCCTGGAACTGACGCTCTCCGGAACAGTGCTCTCCACAAGGGACCTGACCTGGAGTTCCAACTTCAACATCACCACTGTGAAGAACGAAGTAACCTCGCTGTCCAACAACAACGCGGACATCCTGGTGGCTACCGGCGGCCTGGAATCTCCCTCACTGGTTCGCGTAGGTGAATCCATCGGAAGCTTCCTGGTGGTACGCACCGAAGGCGTGAACCCCGCCAACGGCCAGCGCATCTTCGTACTGAACGATGGTACAAGGGTACAATACAACCACGCAGCCCCCGCCGCTACCAGGTGGACCAAGGTGTCTGACGGAACCGCCTCCAGGGCCGCCAACCAGGCTGCCGACGGCGTGCTGATAGGACCCGCCCTCCCCAAATACTTCGGCGGCTTCGACAATACTGTAAGGTGGAAAGGACTCGACTTCAACATCCTGCTGTACTTCAGCGGCGGCAATTACGTGTATAACGGCTCCAAGGCCGGCCTGCACGACAACCGCAACTGGAACAACGCCAAGGATGCCCTCAACCGCTGGACCAAAGCCGGTGAGAACGCCGAGTGGCCCAGGGTAGTGTTTGGCGATAACATTTCCAACGGTTCCGCCTTCCCCATTTCCAACAGCGTAGAGAAAGGCGACTTCATCAAGGGACGTAATATTTCCCTTGGTTATACCCTGCCCAAGGACATGATCGGAAGAGTTAACCTGAACAGCGTAAGGGTGTATGTGGCGGCGCTTAATGCCTTCACCATCACCAAGTACTCAGGCTTCGACCCGGAGATCCAGAGCAACGGCGTAAGCGTGGCCGACCAGGTGACCAACAGCGCCCCGAGCGTTGACAGGAACGCCGCCCCGCTTTCCCGCACCTTTAACGTAGGTATCAACATCGGTTTCTAAACCACTAAAGAAAACTGAAAATGAAATTCAAACTAACCATAGCATTATTCGCTTTCATCAGCCTCATGTCTTGTCGGAAAGAGCTGCTGTCGCCCCTTCCGCAGACGTCGATAGACGAGGCGCTTTCCTTTGCCACTCCCGAGCGAACCCTTTCAGCCGTGCACGGCATGTATGCCGGCGTTAAGGTGGGCAACTTCCACGCAGGCCGCTACCTTGTTTACCAGGACATCAGGGGTGAGGAATTCAACAACGAAACCGCCAACGGCGTTACCAACCTCCAGACCTGGAACTTTACGGTAGGCTCCAGCACCAACGAGGTACAGAACCTCTGGAACGCCGCCTACGCCGCCCTCAACCGCATCAACGTGGTGCTGAAGGGTATCGACGGCTCTCCCGTGAGCGACGCCCTGAAGAACCAGTACCGTGGCGAAGCCCGCTTTCTCCGTGCGCTGGTGTACCACTCGCTGGTAACGCTTTACGCCCGTCCCTATACGGACGGCAACGGCAACAAGCTGGGTGTGGTGATCTATACCGAGCCTCAAACGCAACTGGGCGTAAACAACAAGGAAAGGTCGACCGTGGCCGAAGTGTACAACCTCATCCTGGAGGACCTGAACTTTGCCGAGACCAACCTGCCCCTGAACTATGCCAGCCAGCCCGTGAATGTTACCCGGGCACACAGGAATAGCGCCATCGCGCTGAAGACGAGGATATATCTTCACATGGGCCGCTATGCCGACGTGATCACCGAGGCTAACAAGATCGTTCCGGCCGCCCCACCCTTCGTAGCTCCTACAGGTGTGAAGCACAAGCTGGAAGACAATATCGCCAACGTGTTCGGCGCCGCCGGCCAAACGCTGGAGAACATATTCTCTTTCCCCTTCACCACAGCGGACCTGCCCGGTACGCAGAACAGCCTGAACCAGTACTACAGCCCCGGCGCCAACGCCGATATTCCTACGGCCAACGGTAACGGCGACTATGCTTTGAATACCGGTGCCACCGGTATCGCATCAAACCCGGGCTGGACGGCAACCGATGTCCGCCGCACCAGCCTTACCCAAATGGCAACCGGAAAGCTGTGGCTGCGCAAATGGACGGCCAATACCGACTATGTACCCGTGATCCGCTATGCCGAAGTGCTGCTGAACCTTGCAGAAGCCCTGGCAAGGAACAATGGCCTGGATGCAAGGGCGATAGCCCTGCTGAACGCCGTACGCAAGCGTTCCGACCCGGCTACTACCCTGGCTCCCGCAACCCAGGCAGCGCTGATTGACGCTATCCTGCTGGAAAGAAGGATTGAGCTGCTGGGCGAGGGCTTCCGCTCCCGCGACCTGCTCAGGCTTGGAGCCACCCTCCCTGCCAAGGGAACGGCCCCTGCCATTGCACCCACCAGCGCCCAATATATTTGGCCTATTCCCTCATCGGAAATTTTGGTGAACAAGAGCATTACCCAGAACCCCGGCTACTAAGCTTTACCGCTCATCAGTCAAAAGGTCCGCCAGTCAATTGGCGGGCCTTTTGATTTATTTCTGTCATTTTTTTAACAAGTCTTAAACTTTTTTTTTGCCGCCTGTGTATATTCGTGCAGCTTTTAGCAAATAGAGGCGGTCTATTTCAAATTCAGTCCATTATCCTGCGACATTCCCGTAACCTCATTTTTAAAGTCGAATCTGCAATTATTAATTAAAGCACATGAGAAAATTACTCCTCCTAATGGTGGGTATGCTGCTATTTAGTGCGCAGCTTCTCGCCCAAAACCGGACTATCACCGGTAGAATCACAGATCAGCAAGGAAACGCTATTCCCGATGTGTCGGTGCAGGTAAAAGGCACCACCCTGGGTACTGTTACCAATGCTACGGGTAACTTCACCCTGGTGGTTCCCGCCAGCGCCAGGACACTGGTGATAACGGCAGTGAACATGACCAGCCAGGAGATCGCCATCGGCACCCAGACAACAATCAATGTTTCCATGCAGCCGCAGACCCGGGGCATGGAGGAAGTAGTGGTTACCGGTTATACCCGTGAGAACCGCTCCCGCTTTGTGGGCGCCGCCTCTACGGTAGGTGGCCGCGACATTGAGACGGTTCCTATGGCCTCTTTCGACCAGATACTGCAGGGCATGGTGCCCGGTGTGCTGGTTAACTCAGGCTCCGGACAGCCGGGCAGCTCTGCCCGCGTGGTGATCAGGGGCGTACAGTCCTTGTCGGCCGCTTTTGCCAACCCCCTGTACATCGTGGACGGTATGCCCATGGAGGCCGGAAGCTTCCAGGCGCTGAACCCCAACGACTTTGAATCAGTAACCGTTCTTAAAGACGCCAGCGCCGCCGCCCTTTACGGCTCACGCGCCGCTGCCGGTGTTATCGTTATCACTACCAAGAAGGGCCGTGCCGGCACTACTGTCTTTACCGGCCGCACCCAGTTTGGCTTTACCGATCCCCTGCCTCCCTCCAACATGGTAATGATGAACAGCGCCCAGAAGCTGCTGCACGAAGAGAACAACAAGTATGGCCCGGGTTGGACTTACTCCATCAAGAACCCCACGGTTGCCGCACTGCCTGCCACTTCTCCGGCTACCAACCCCTTTGCACCCAGCCAGGCCCGCTATGCTTTCCTGCTGGACAGCCTCAGGGGCAACAACCTCGATTTCATGGACATCCTCTTCAGGACCGGCCGCTCCCAGTCGCACGAACTGAACGTAAGCGGTGGCTCTGAAAGGACCAGGTTCTATCTCTCCGGCAACTATTTCGACCAGGAGGGCACCGACCTGAGGTCTTCACTCGACCGTTACAACATGCGCTTCAACATGGAGCACACCTTTAATAAATTCACCGTATCTCTTACCAATACCGTAGGTTTCGCCATAAGCAACTGGTCTGAAGGCGACTGGCTGGGCAACAGCGCCCGCAACCCCTTCCAGGCAGTTTGGAGGGCTATGCCTTACGAGAAGCCTTACCTTCCCGACGGAACCCTGAACTGGGGTCCCAGCACATCCACCAACCCCCGCCTCATCGCAAATACCCTGGAAGGTACCGCGAACACAGTAGTCCGTAACAACCAACTGAAACTGAATACGGCCCTGAACCTCGGATATGAGATCGCCAGCGGATTGACATTGAGGACTACCGTAGGTGTAGACGGACGTAACGACCGCTGGCTGCGCTACATCGCCCCGCTTTCACAGCCCGGCGCTGCAGCAACTTACGGCAGGGGCTCCAACTCGGAGGCCAACGAAGTATACACCATGCTGGTAAGCTCTACCGGTCTTGGCTACAGCAAGCAGATCGCCAGCAGGCACGATGTGGAAGCTTCCGCATGGTTTGAAGTGCTGCGCAACTGGCAAAGAGGCCTGGGCCTGACCAACTTCTACCTTGATCCCCGCCTGCCCCAGACCGGCCAGGGTGCAGGTACCAACCTGAGCGGCTATCCTCCCACAGCCACCAGCGCCAAAACCGGCTATGGCATCCGCTCACTGTTCGGTATCACCAAGTACACTTTCGACAACCGCTATACTGTTACGCTGAACGGACGTATGGACGAAACCTCGCGTATCGTTAATCCTGAGAACCGCACCTTCTACTCCTGGTCGGCAGGCGCCGTGTGGAATGCCATGCGCGAAGACTTCATGTCCAACCAGAGGATATTCAGCAACCTGAGGGTTCGCGGTTCCTATGGTATCACGCCCAACATCAACAGTATTCCCTCGAGCGGTAACTATAGCATCCAGGGTATCTTCACCTTACCCAACTACCACGGTGCCCAAACCCCTTCGTTCGGTACTTCCAACTACGTGGGTTCCACAATTCCCGGCCTGTCGCCCACTACTCCGGGCAACCGCGACCTGAGGATCGAGAACGTGGTGAAAGCCAACATCGGCTTTGAAGCAGCCTTCTGGAGCAACCGCATCCAGTTCTCTGCCGACTTTTACAAGAACAAAACACAGGACCTGTTTGTGAACAACCCGCTTGCAGGAACTGCCGGCTTCGCCCGTACGGTTCAGGTGCTGAACGCAGGCATACTCACCAACAAGGGTATTGAACTGGTGCTGGGTGTTGATGTTATCCGCACTCCCAATGTAACCTGGAATGTGAACGTGAACCATGCCATCAATAAGAACAAGATCGAAGACCTGGGCGAAGTTGACCAGTATGAAACAGGTACTTTCCTGATCCAGAAGGGACTTCCCTATGGTACGCATTACACTTACCACTACCTGGGTGCCGATCCTGCTACAGGACGCCCCGTGTACAAAACCCAGAATGGCGGTCTCACCACAAGCCTGAGCAGCGCCGGCCGTTTTGCAACCTTTGGAAATTTCAACCCTGTACACGTTGGTGGTATCAATACAGACGTAAGGGTAAAATCCCTCACGCTGAGTGTTCTGATGAGCTACCAGTTTGATGTGGTACGCAGCAACAACATGCTGAACTGGGTGGCCCGTTCCACTACTGCTTACGGCGGTGCCGTAAACCAACTGCAGGACGTGAACGAGCGCCAGTGGCTGAAGCCCGGCGACATCTCCGCTTATCCGTTCTCCGGTTACGACAGGGACTTTACGTCTTCCGACCTGCAGGATGCCAAATTCCTGAGGCTGCGTAACGTAACCCTGAGCTACAGCGTTCCCCAGCAGCTTGCGCAGCGCATGCGCATCCTGAAGGGTGCCCGCTTCTATGTAATGGGCCAGAACCTGATGATATGGAGCCCCTGGATGGGTCTTGATCCCGAGGACAACAACAACATCAGCCTGAACGAATATCCGAACAGCCGTACCATGGTTGTGGGCCTGGATATCAATTTCTAATTCTAAACTCTTGAATGACATGCTTAAGAATAAATTCAGTGTGATCTGCCTCATGGCCCTTACAGTTCTTTCCTGTAAGAAGGTGGCCGAGATCCCGGAGACAGACTTTGTTGACGAGGCCAAGGCTTACGCAACTGTTGAAAATGCCGACGCAGGTGCCGTTGCAGCCTATGCCGGCGTGATTCCTGAAGGGAACATGTATGCAGCCAGCATCCTTTCCGATGAGGTGAAACTGGCCGAGTTCCCTAACGATCCTACCGTACACGGCTGGACCTTTGCTGCGGACGACATCTCCCTGACCCGTAATAGCCTGAGCACTTATGATAACCACTACAGGGTGATCGACCGCGCCAACCGCGTGCTGAGAGCCTTGCCCGAGACGGATTCCATGAGGGTAGGCGACAACTCCCTGCGCGTCCGCATTCGCGGTGAAATGCTGGCCCTGCGCGCCTATATGCACTTTGAGCTGTGGCGCTGGTATGCCAAGAACTACGATGCCAATGGCCTGGCCCTGGCTTACATGGAATCACCTTCCATCCAGGACGTTGGAAGGATCACCATGCAGCCTTATTTCAACAAGATGATGGCTGACCTGGCCGAAGCCCGTACGCTGATCCCCGCGAACTACAATGATATCTACCGGATAACAAGGAATGCCGTAATGGGCATGCAGGCAAGGGCCGCTCTTTACATGAGAGACTGGGCTGCCGCGGAAACCTTTGCTACCGAGTATATCACGGCTTTGCCGCTGGCTACCCGCACCGATTTCCCCAACATCTGGCTGGATGCAAGCAATACGGAAGTAGCCTGGAAGATCAAAAGGACCGTGCAGACTACCATACCGGGAAACTTCTACAGGGCCAGGTCTCTTACCGCCGGCACTGTGGGAACGGTATTCTATGCTGTTTCTTCCAAGTTGTGGGATGCTTACGACCACGCCAATGATATTCGCGCTACTACCTACATGAAGGACGAGCCCATCATTTCCGCCAATCCTACAAGGGCCCCTTTCTCCAAGATCGTAAGGAAGTATGACGCCTTCCCTTATAATCATGCTAACGAAGGCGTAGCGGATTACAAGATGTTCCGCACCGGTGAAATGTATCTCATCCGCGCCGAAGCCCGCGCCGAACTGAACAAGCTGGGCCCCGCAGCTCAGGACCTGAACGCCCTCCGTGCCGCAAGGATCAGTGGTTACACCAACCAAACCTTTGCCGACCAGGCAACGTTGATCACGGCCATTATGGACGAGCGCTTCAAGGAGCTGGCTTTCGAAGGCCACCGCTTCTGGGACCTGAAACGCAGGAACCTCCCCGTAGAAAGAAGGCCGGTTGATGCCTACTACGCATCGGCAACCGTTCTGCCCGCAGGCAACCACCGCTTTGTAATGCCTATTCCCTTCTATGAGATTCAGGCGAACAGGCAGATGGTTCAAAACGAGGGATACTAATCATTTCACCAAGAACAAAAAAAGTAACTATGAACTTTAAGAAGATATCTTCCCTATTGTACATATCCGTCATCAGCGCACTGCTTCTCACCGCCTGCGATCCCGACATCTTCCAGCCCGAAGGAATAGGCAGCTTTTCGGTGACGAATGCAGCGCCTGGCTCCCCCACCGTGGACGTGGTGGTTGACGGACAGGTAACCAGCCCTGCCCGCCTGAACTACGGCAACACCACCGTTTCACAGTCCGGAAGCACGCAGATTTACCTGCCCGTACTGGCTGGTTCGCACGACATCAAGATCAGCGTGGACACCGGCAAAACGCACCTGGTACAGATTCCCCACCAGGCCGAAGCCGGAAAGATCCATTCTTTCTTCATTATCGATACCGTGATGAACAATGCACTGAAGGTGCTGCGCCTCGACGACGACCTGACCCTGCCCGCCACAGGCAATGCCCATATCAGGGCGCTGCACCTGGCTCCCAGGACAGGCGCTGTTGACATCACTTTCACCAGGGGTACGGATAGTGTAACGTTCAGCAATCTTACCTATGCCGGAACAGGCACACCCAACGTGACCGAGCTGTCGCGCTTCAGGCCTGTTCCTGCGGGCAGCTACACCGTAAAGGTGAAGAATGCAGGTACACAGACTGTAGTTCTGCAGTCTGCCGCCACCATTGCTACCGGCCGCATCTATACCTTCTATGCGAGGGGCGGTGCCAGGAGCCAGCCGCTGGCGATTGCTTCTGTGACCAATTATTGATTACTTCTTCTTTAATAAAAAAGGCTGCGGTTTTTGCCGCAGCCTTTTTTGTGTTTGTAGTTTCTTGCAGCGGCTATGCTGAAGCTTCGTATACGTTGCCATCTATTTTGCTGAGATGAATTTTTCAGGTGAATTTTTCTTCTTGTAGCAGTTATTCTTTACAGTTCTTTCCACCTTTTGCCCCGCTTGCAGCGGGACAAAAGGTGGAAAACAAACATTAAATGAATAACTGAAAGGCTTAAGGATTGAACTTACAGCCAACAAGCATCTGCCCGGTAAACGACCTTCTGTGGACCGTCGACTGTGGACCGTGGACTCCTTACTTCAATACCTCGTTCAGCGTCCGCTGAAGCTCCGCGCCATGAAGGTTGCGGGCAATGATCATTCCCTGGGGATCGACAAGGACATTGTAAGGGATGCTCTGGATGTTGAAGAGCGGAACAACGGAGCTGTTCCAGAACTTCAGGTCGCTGACGTGGGTCCAGGTGAGGCGGTCCTTCTGGATGGCTTCCAGCCAGGGCTTTTTTTCCTTGTCCAGCGAAACACCGAGTATGGTGAAATTCTTATCCTTGAACTGCTCGTAGGCGCGAACGACATTGGGGTTCTCCGCACGGCAGGGACCGCACCAACTGGCCCAGAAATCAACAAGCACATATTTCCCTTTAAGGGAAGACAGCGCTATGGGGCGTCCGTTCACATCGGGCAGGGAGAAATCAGGGGCGGCGGTGGGATTGGACCGCTCGGCGGAAGACAAGGCTTCCCTTTCCGCGGCGGCCGTTTCATACCTGTTCTTTACCGTTGTAAGGCCGGTATGGTTGGGGAATTTTTTGGCGCCGTTCACCAGGATGTTCTTTATCTCGGCGTCTTCCATCGGCTGGAGGCCGCTGGAGGGATTCATGGCAATGTTCTGGTAAGTGCCCAGCGCAAACAGCACCAGCGAAGGGCTTTTGCTATTGTTCACGAAACCGGACACATAAGCCTTCAGGTCTTTGGTGAGGGTGGCAAGGCGGTCTACCTTGGGCAGGAGCACGCTGTCGGGAGTTTTGGACTGGGAGAGGGTGTTTACTTCCTGGCCTGCTGCACTTACTTCCTTCAGGCGGGCGGACAGGGTCTGGAGATAATCCTTCAGCGCCTGGCTGGCTTCGGAGCCTTTTACCGTATAAAACTGTTCGGGGTTTTGGAAATCGGCATCGATGGTGATCTCTTTGTTATCGTTGATGAGCGATACGAAGGGGAATCGCTGCTGGTCGAGGCGGAGGCTGTAGAGGTTTTCACCTTTGGTGTTGGTACCGAGTGTAAAGGAGCCGTCGTTTCCAAGGCGGGCAGAATCCAGCATGATGGGAGCACCCTCAAGGGAAGTTTCTTCCAGGTAAACGGTTTGCGCTCCGGCGTTCTTCAGCGAGCCTTTAACAGTAAAATTGGCGTCCTGGCTTTCCTCGCAGGAAAACAAAAACAGCAGGGCCACCGTATAAAAAGCGTGTTTCAAAATATTCAGTTTTTTAGTTTTTCAATTAATTTCTCGGTTACCAGCTTTGCATCGGCCTTGCCTTTGGAAAGCTTCATTACTTCGCCTACAAAGAGGCTGATCAGGCCTTTTTTTCCTTTTTTATATTCGGGTATCTTGTCTGCGTATTTCTTAAGTGCCTCTTCTATATGCTTGTCCGGCCCATCCGATAAACCCTGTAAATAAAGATCATTCCCTGCTATATACTCCTGTACATCTGTTTCGGGATTGTTAATTAAGTGGGGCAGCACTTTCTGGACGGCTATGCCGTAGCTCAGGCGTCCTTCATCAATCAGGCGGATAAGCAGGGCCACGGAGGCGGCCGGCGCAGGAAATTCCCCCCGGTCGTCCACCTGCAGCCAGTTTTTTATTGGCCCGATGGTCCAGTTGGCGGCTGCTTTATAATTGGTTGTTTCCGCGGACAGCGCAGTAAAATAATTCATCAGCACAGGGTCGCCGGCCAGTTGGGACGCATCATATTCCGAAAGAGCGTAGCGGGCGGAAAGCTCTTTTTTCACCTCGGCGGGAGCGGGGGGAAGCTGTTTCCGGATGGCCTCTATGAATTCTTCCGTCACGGTGAAAGGCGGCAGGTCGGGCTCGGGGAAGTAGCGGTAATCGTCCTCGTCTTCCTTGGTGCGGATAGCATAGGTGGTAAAGCTGTTCTCGTCCAGTCCGCGGGTTTGTTGCAGGATGGGCTCTCCCTTCCGGTGCAGGTCAACCAGGCGGCGGCTTTCGGATTCGATGGCTTTTTTTATAAAGCGGATGGAATTGAGGTTCTTTATTTCCACCTTGGTGCCCAGCGCTGTTTCGCCCATGGGGCGGACGGATATATTTACGTCGCAGCGGAGGCTGCCCTGTTCCATGTTGCCATCGCACACACCCAGGTGGCGTACCAGCTTCCGGAGCTCGGTTACATAGGTAAAGGCTTCGTCGGCGCTCCGGATGTCGGGCTCCGTAACTATTTCCACCAGGGGCATGCCTGCGCGGTTATAGTCGATGTTGGAAAAGCCGGAGGTGGGATCGTGCATGCTTTTACCGGCGTCTTCCTCTATATGGATGCGGTTGAGTCTTATCCTTTTTGTTTCCCCGTTTACATCCACTTCCAGCCAGCCGTTGCGGCAGATGGGCGTGGTGTGCTGCGATATCTGGTAGCCTTTGGGAAGGTCGGGGTAAAAGTAATTTTTACGGGCGAAGTAGTTTTCGCGGGTAATGCTGCAATTACAGGCCAACCCCAGCTTTACGGCCATGGCCACTGCTTCCCTGTTGAGCCGTGGCAGCGTGCCCGGGTGGCCCAGCGAGATGGCGCTCACCTGCGTATTGGGCTCCGCTCCAAAAGCAGTGGGATCGCCGCAGAACAGCTTGCTCCTGGTCAGAAGCTGAGCATGCACTTCAAGTCCTATCACCACCTCGTATGTGGAAGCGTCGTTCATCGGGGCAAAAATAACCTTTTCGTGAATCGTCAATCGTCAATCGTGAATGTTTCGCGGGAGAGAGGCTGTTGGCCGATAGCTGTTGGTTTATGGCTTGTTTACGTTTCGCCTAAAAGCCTGCATCACATTGAACTTCTTTTTCTGCACCTGCTCTGTAAACGACCCATTCACCATTCACGATTGACGATTCACGAAAAAACAAAACCCCGTTCCTGAAAAGGACCGGGGTTCAAATGCACAATGAGTACTAATCAGAGATCAGCAGTTTTAAGCTTGCGGGGTTGCTTTACTTCAATAGTTTGTGATTTGCCGTCGCGGATGACCTGGAGCTTGAAGGAGGCTTTGTCCTTGTTGTTCCTGATCAGGCGGGTGGCCTCGTCGGTGCTGTTGATCTCAGAGCCCTCCATGTGGGTGATCACGTCATCTTTCTTCACACCGGCCTTGGCGGCATTGCCTTCTTCCTCAACTTCCAGCACTTTCACGCCTTTGCCATCATCGGTATCCTGGATAGAGAGGCCCAGGCGGGGACGCATGGAGGGGAAGTAAAATCCGCCCCCGTCGTCCATCGTGTGGGGAATCCTGTCGGGCATTACCCTTTCATATTGGTTTATCCGGGGAGTGCCGGCAGTTACGGAACTGATCTTGACACCCTTGTATTTGCCCAGTTCGGCGGTTACCGACTGTTCTTTATCGTCTCTCAGGTAGGTGATTTTTACTTTATCGCCTGGCTTATGCTTGCGGATGATTTTTGATACGTCTTCGGGATCTTCGATCTTGTCATCGCCGATGCGGGTGATCACGTCCCCTTTCTTCAGGCCTGCCTTATCGGCTCCGCTTTCCTTGGTAAGCGTGTGGATCAGAGCGCCTTTGGCATGGGAAGCAGTTGCAACACCCAGCATGGCTCTTTTATCATCCTCGTCAAAAAGCGAGAAATTGTCGTCGTTGTAGCTGTAGCTCCAGGTAGAAGGGGAGAGGGCTCTCACACCCTGGATGCGGTTGCGGTGAACGGAGATGTTGTCGGAGTGTTCGCCGGGTTTTACTTCTTTGCCGTTGACCTTGATCTTGTCTCCATCAATTTCAATGACGGTTTTATCTTTAAGGTCGCCGCTACGGTTGATAACGATGTTCTCCCACTGGTCTTTCTTATCGCTCTTGTCTTTGTCTTCTTTTTGAGCAAGTACGGCTGCCGGCATGGTCAGCAGCGCTATTCCTGCTACCAGTACCTTTTTTGAGATCAGATGTTTCATAAGCTGAACAAGTTTTATTTACTACGTTAAGTTTCGTAGATCAAATATAGAAAGCTTTTTCAAATTACGAAGGCTTTCGCAATTGTTAAAATGTTAAAAGGCCTAAAGAAGAGTTTTAACGGCATCAATCACCTGATGGAGGGCGGAAATGTCCTGTCCCCCGGCCGTTGCCAGCGTTTTCTGCCCGCCGCCGCCGCCTTTGATCAGCGGGGCTACTTTTTGCCTGATAAGCTGAGCGGCATCCAGCCCCTTTTCAGCGGCCAGCGTCTCATCTACCGCCAGGGCTACGCCTGCTTTTCCGTCTATATCGGCCACCAGGACGATCACATGGTTCGGTACCTGCTGCTTCAGTTCAAAAGCCAGCTTCTTCAGGGCGTCGGCGCTGGATACCTGCACCTGTTCGCCTATAAAAGCTGCGCCGTTCACCTGCTGTGCCTTTCCTGCCAGCGATTCCTTCAGGATCCTGAGCTGCGCCAGTTCGAATTTCTCCACCTGCTTTCTTAGAGCGGTATTCTCTTCATTAAGGGAGGAGATGGCCTTTACCAGGTCCTTCGGGTTTTTCAGGGCTTCCTTTGCCTGCTGGAGCTGGTCGAGCTGCTGGGCAAGGTATTGAACGGCTGCTGCGCCGCTCACCGCTTCCACGCGGCGGACGCCGGCGGCCACTGCGCCTTCGGAGAGGATCTTGAAGAAGCCTAATTCACCCGTAGCGCCCACATGCGTGCCGCCGCAAAGCTCAACGGAGTAGTTTGGATTGATGGTCACCACACGCACTACGTCACCGTATTTTTCTCCAAAAAGGGCCATGGCGCCGGTCTGAAGGGCTTCATCGCGGGACATGTAGCGGATGACCACGGGAATGTTCTCTCTTATCTTTTCATTTACTATTTCCTCTACCTGGCGGATCTCTTCGCCCGTCATTTTGCTGAAGTGCGAAAAGTCGAAGCGGAGGTAATCTGCGTTCACCAGCGAACCTTTCTGGGCCACGTGCGTGCCCAGCACCTGGCGAAGGGCCGAATGCAGCAGGTGGGTAGCGCTGTGGTGGGTGGCTGTTGATTTTCTCTTCGGCGCATCCACCCGGGCCGTCAGTGCTTCGCCGGGATCGGCGGGAGCCTGGTCAACTATATGTATGATAAGGTCGTTTTCTTTTTTGGTATCCAGCACGGCTATTTCCTGGCTGCCGGAAAGGAGCAGACCCGTATCGCCCACCTGTCCGCCGCTTTCGGCGTAGAAAGGAGTTTTGTCCAGCACAAGCTGCCAGCCTTCCTTTCCCTTTGCCTTTACCTTGCGGTAGCGCAGCAGGGTGGCCCTGGTTTCCAGCGAATCATAACCAATAAACTCGCTGCTGCCTTCCTGCAGTATCACCCAGTCGCCTGCATCGGTGGCCGTGGCGGCACGGGAACGCTCCTTCTGCTTTTGCATCTCGGAATTGAACTCCTGCTCATCCACTTCAAAGCCACGCTCCGCGGCAATAAGGCGGGTAAGGTCGAAGGGAAAGCCATAGGTATCGTACAATTCGAAAGCATCGCGGCCGGAAAGGGTTCCTTTTGAAGCGTTGAAGAGGTCTTCAATTCTTTTTAATCCTTTCTCCAGCGTTCTTAAAAATGCTTCTTCTTCCTCGCGTATCACCCTGGCAACGAACTGCTCCTGCTTGTGGAGCTCGGGGAAAACAGTTTCAAATTGCTTCGCCAGCACGGGCACCAGTTGGAAGAGCAGGGGTTGCTGGTAGCCGAGGTAGGAATAGTAATAACGCACTGCCCTGCGCAGTATCCTCCTGATAACATAGCCTGCCCCGGTGTTGGACGGCAGTTGTCCATCGGCAATAGTAAAGGCGATGGCGCGGATATGATCGGCGTTTACGCGGAAGGCAATGTCTGATTTGTCCGTATCGGAAGCGCCGTATTTTTTCCCGGTGATCTCTTCCAATGCACCAAAGGTTCCTGTGAATACGTCGGTGTCGTAGTTGCTGGTCTTGCCCTGGATCACTCTCACCAAACGCTCGAAGCCCATGCCCGTGTCCACGTGGCGGGCGGGCAACTGTTGCAGGCTGCCGTCCTTGAGGCGGTTGAACTGGATGAACACGTTGTTCCATATTTCAATCACCTGCGGATGATCGGCATTGACAAATGCTTTGCCGTCTGCCTGCGCCCTTTCAGTATCGGGACGGGTATCTACATGGATCTCGGTGCAGGGTCCGCAGGGGCCGGTATCACCCATCTCCCAAAAATTATCTTTTTTGTTGCCCAGCAGGATGCGGTCTTCGGCAATCCATTTTTTCCATTCGGCGGCTGCTTCTTCATCTTTGGGCAGTCCTTCTTTTTCATCGCCTTCAAATATGGTTACGTAAAGGCGGTCGATGGGAATTTGCAAAACCTTTGTCAGCAGC
>DASWNB010000405.1:0-2176 GCA_036399455.1 Flavisolibacter sp.
CACGGATATTGCTATTACGAAAGTGGAACGCAGTAAACTGCAGGACCTTACCCTTGAGAACATACCCTTTGGAAAATTCTTTACCGATCACATGCTGGAAGCGGATTATGAGAACGGCGAATGGAAGAACGTGGAGATCAAACCCTACCAGCCCGTCCTGCTCGATCCGTCCGTAGCAGCGCTGCACTATGGCCAGGCCATTTTTGAAGGAATCAAGGCTTTTCGCGATACAGAAGGAAACCCCTACATTTTCCGCCCTCAGGATAATTTTCAAAGGTTCAATATTTCGGCTGAGCGCATGCAGATGCCCCATGTTCCCGAAGACATATTTATGGAAGGAATGAGGCAACTGGTATCCCTGGACCGCAACTGGATCCCCAGGCAGGCCGACCATTCCCTGTACATCAGGCCCTTTATGTTCGCTTCGGACAACGTACTGGGCGTGAGGCCTTCCGAGTCTTATAAATTCATGATCCTTCTCAGCCCCACCGGGCCTTATTATAATGCTCCCATGCGTATTTATGTAGAAGAGCAGTACGTAAGGGCAGTACCGGGCGGCGTAGGCTATGCAAAAGCTGCCGGTAACTACGGCGCCGCCATGTACGCTACCGCCCAGGCCAAGAAAAAAGGCTATGACCAGGTGCTGTGGACCGATGCCTTCGAGCACAAGTACGTGCAGGAGATCGGCACCATGAACGTTATTTTCATCATCGGCAACAAAGCCATTACCCCCGACCTGGGGGCAGGCACCATCCTGGCAGGCGTTACCCGCAACAGCGCCCTGACACTGCTCCAGGAAGCGGGCTTTACAGTTGAGGAAAGACCTCTCAGCATAGACGAGATCATCGAGGCCCACAAGGCCGGCCTTCTTTACGAGGTGTTCGGCACCGGAACGGCCGCTACCATATCTCTTATAAAGGAGCTCCGCTACAAAGATTTTGTAATGAGCTTCAACGTGGAGCAATGGAAAACAGCCCCTACCGTAAAAAAATGGCTCACGGACATCCGCGAGGGCAGGAGGGAAGATAAGTACGGCTGGATGGTGAAAGTATAGAGAGAGGCTGTTGGCTGATAGCTGATGGCTGTTAGCCGTGGCATTAACAGGCTGCGAGCTCGAAGCTTGCAGCCGTATTTTTTAATAACGGTGTCAATAGGCTGAACGTAAGCAAGCCATCAGCCATCAGCCATCAGCCAACAGCTATCAGCCAACAGCTATCAGCCAACAGCCATCGGCCATCAGCCCGGCACGTTTTAAGAACTTTTTTAGAATTAAGAAATCCATTTTTTGGTTATTCACCTCCGGAACTATACCTTTGCCGTCCCAAAAATAAAGGTTTGTAATGCCTACTATTCAGCAATTAGTACGTAAAGGAAGAGAAATCATTCGTGCAAAGTCCAAATCCAGGGCCCTGGACAGTTGTCCCCAGCGCCGTGGCGTTTGCACCCGTGTATATACCACCACGCCCAAAAAGCCCAACTCAGCCCTCCGTAAAGTGGCTAAAGTGCGTTTGACCAACAAGATCGAGGTCATTGCCTACATCCCCGGTGAAGGCCACAACCTCCAGGAGCACTCCATCGTGCTGATCCGCGGCGGTCGTGTGAAGGACCTTCCCGGTGTACGTTACCACATCGTTCGTGGTTCACTCGATACTGCCGGTGTAAAAGACCGCAAGAAGAGCCGCTCCAAGTACGGTACCAAGAAAGAAAAAGCAGGCGCAAAACCCGCCGGTAAGAAATAATAACCGGTAAGTAATAATAAAACGTAAACGATTTCCCGCCCAGGCGGGACCTTAAAAGCGATAACGATGCGTAAAGCACAAGCAAAAAAACTTCCTCTGGCCCCCGATCCCCGTTTTAACGACAAGCTGGTTACCCGCTTTGTGAACAACCTGATGTGGGAAGGCAAGAAAAGCGTAGCCTTCGATATTTTCTACAACGCCCTGGAGAAAGTATCCAAGCAATCCGGTGAAGACGGTTATGAAATCTGGAAAAGGGCCCTTTCCAACGTTACGCCGGCCGTAGAAGTACGCAGCCGCCGTATTGGTGGCGCTACCTTCCAGATCCCCTCTGAAGTGCGTCCCGACAGGAAGATTTCCCTGAGCATAAAGTGGCTGATCCGCTACAGCCGTGAAAGAAACGGCCGCAGCATGGCTGACAAGCTGGCTAACGAGATCGT
>DASWNB010000406.1:0-7780 GCA_036399455.1 Flavisolibacter sp.
GGTGTTGTTTGCAGCCCTTGCCAACGAAGCTGTAGCGGGTGAAGCAATCGATTTTAAGGGGAGGGACGGAATGCCATCCGTTACAATGGGGAAAGTTTCATTCCCGGCCTGACATAACCGAAAAGCACGCAAAGGGAACGCAAAGAAACCGCCTTTGCGCTTCTTCGCGTTCTTCGTTATTTGCGGTCACAGGATTTATAGAACAACGATCTCTTTGGTCAAGCCCTTTTCTTCGACGGCATTTGCATCTTGGAAATAACCGTCTCCCAGCGCTTTGCCTTTTCTTCCAGTTCCCCGATCTCCGAAACATGGTTGCGGCGGTAGTCGTAAAGCAACACGTCCACCGGAGGCTTGTCCTTCTCCAGTTCAAAATGAAGTACCATGCTTTGGAGGTATTGTTCCAGCGGTCTTTTTTTCAGCGCCCCTCCTTCAATGGTGCCGTACTGTTTTTTGACCGAGCAGCATTTCACCTCGTTAAGATCGATCAGCACAAAGGGAGGAGTGGCGTTTTCATCATTGTTGATCACCAGGATCTTGCGGCGCAGGCCGTCCATACCGATGACGCAATGTTTCAGTATTTCCTGTGATGAAAAACCAAGATTGTATTTTGATTCCAGGGAATTAACCCGGCTTAATATCCTGTTCATAGCTTTCCGTTTTTGTTTTTGTTCAATACGTACAAGCAAAAGGCAAATGGCTATAATGGCCCCTGCCATGATGGCGGCAGCAATAATGGCTGGCATTGGCGCTTCATTTAAAGTGACAAAGCAATTTTGTGTTTACTGGCCTTACAGGCGTTTGGTGCGGGATATATAAATGGCGATCCCTAACAGGGGCAGGGTAACATACGCTGCCTTATACCACATGGGATTTGTTGCCCACCCCTGTTGCAGAACAACAGCATTGAGCAGTACAAGAAACAATATCACCAACCCGCCAACTGAAACCTCTTTTCGATTCCGGTGCATAGAAAAATGCTTACAGATGAAATAATGGAAATAACTACATGCAGTATACCCCAGGCCTCGAGGACTGTCAGGCTGGGGTGATCGTTTTAAAGGCCTTAAGGCTGGAGAAGTAGAAAAGCTTGATGCAGAAAGGAATGAATTCGGGGAATGACCAGGTATAGCAATCGCTCATGTCCAGTATGACATGCCCGATCGGCTTTTTCTGTGTTCTGTTATGTACAATACCTGTCATCCATGCAAACTTAAGAAATAAAGTGGAAGGTTGGGCAGGAGGTGGAAGGTATAGGGTATAGGGTAGGAGGTGAGAAGGAATTGGGAGTTGGAATTGGGCTTTGCGCTTCTTTGCGTGCTTTGCGGTTAAATGTTTTAAACGCAAAGCACGCAAAGGATTTCGCAAAGAAGAAGTGTGCTACTTCCTGGGTTTTATTGCTACGGTGCTGTCGCGTGCATATACCGGGAAAACAAAACTCAGGTCTGTGCTGATCCTGGTGTTGTTGAACGTCACGGACGCGGCCTGGTGGCAGGTAATACAGGAGGCATCTGATTGGATATAGGTTTCCAGTGTTGTGTTGGCCAGGAAGTTGGGGGCGGTGGGAGAAGGAAATATTTCGGATTGCTGCCATTGCGTTCCGATCAGCCTGTAATTGGCCCAAACAGATCCCTTCAGCTTTTGCTGCCACAGCCTGTTGGTCATTTCCGTGAATTTGTAAATGGGATAGGCCCTTGTTACCTGCGTGCCGAATGTTCTTGGAAGGTCCTGCCCGGGCGCCTTTACTCCATAGCGTGAGGCATAGGGCATGGAAGTATTCCATTTATACACTCCTCCGTCGCCGCTAAGCGTATCCGGGGCATCGTTTGGCGGACAGTTCAGGCAAAGCGGGTTGTAGAAAGACCACTGCCTGGCGGTTTGCTGCGCCTCCTGCGGGTTGTCCGGAGTATTATCAACATGCTCGAAGGTGATCCATATCTCATTGTTCTTCACCTTCGCGGTTTTGCGGATGATGTGCATGCCCACCAGCCCTACCTGCACATTCGTAAGCACAAGAGGCTTGCCGTTCACCGTATGGGCACTGTCCACGTAAACGGTAGCCCTGCGGCAGTAATACCGCGTTGTATCGTCGCCAAGCGACGGCACCAGTATCCTCCACGAAGCCTTGATCTCCATGCTGCCGGGGTTCCTCGTAGCCGAATCGCTGGCGGGCAGGTCGATGTCATTGCCGTATTTCTGTCCGTACGTATAGATACCCTGCAGCGTGCTGAGATTGCTGTCGATTATGAACTGTGTTTCGATGGGATTCAGCTTTATTTCGTAAAGAGCGAAGTTCAGGTTGCGGTCTATAAGCGGGTGGCCGTCGGCTTCCTTGAAGCCTTGCAGGTTTTTGGTGTGGATGAATTTATTCATATTTACCGTGTCTCCCTGGTTGATGGGCACCGGGGCCTTGGAATCCATATAAAAGAATTTCTGTCCGTTCTTGCTGGCCTGTGCAAGGTAGAAGGTGAGGCTTGGATTGCCGTGTCCGAAAACCTCTGCGGGGTCTGTATAATGCTCCCACACACGAGGGGCGGTGGGCGCATCGTAAATGCTGCCGGTGGGATTTCCCGAAGTGTCCGAAGGCCAGTTCAGGGCTATGAAGGTTTGCCACGCAAACACGTCAAAAGGCGTCTGGTGCGCCGAATCAAGGAAGCTGTCATAGCCAAAACCGCGGCCTCCGCCTCCCGACAGGACCTCGTCCACGTCTATGGGAATTACGGAGCAGGGGCTGTTTGGATCAGTGGAGTCGCAAAAAGCGTTGTAGATGGTGGTCTCTTCGTCGTTCAGAACCCTTGTCTGGCTGCAGTTAAGGGCAAATACAGTAATAATGCACGCGAAAACAGATAATACGATGGCTTTTCTCATGATGGTGGATTTACAAAAAAGGCCAATAGCTTGGCCGGGGATAAATCTAATAAATATTATTACCAATTCATATTTTTTGGGAACGAGGGCGGAGAAGGTGGAAGGTAGAAGGTAGAAGGTAGGAGGTAGAAGGTGGAAGGTAGAAGGTGGAAGGTATAAGGTAGAAGGTAGAAGGCAGAAGGCTTCTGCCTCACGCCTTTCACCTTTCACCTTCTGCCTTCAACCTTCTCTCCATCTCATACTGCCGCACTGCGGGTTTCCAGCCGATTGACTCAAAGAATGCACAAGAGCCCTGGTCCTGTTCATCAACATTCAGCGCCAGCATGGATTCATAGCCTTTTACCCCGAAGCAATGACTTACCAGTGCACTGGCAATTTTCCTGCGGCGGTAGGCCGGGTCAACCGCCAGTTGCAACAACCTGCCCATACTGGCAAGAGCCGCGATGTATCCAACAAGCCGTTCACCGTCGTAAGCTCCGGCCATCAGCAGGCTTTCTTCAACCTGCTTCAGCGAAGCCGTGGCTGCGGGCCAACTGGGTTCGGAATCCCGCCACGACTGCGGAACTTCGGGTAGCGAAGAGAGCGGCTTTACCAGGAAAGAGCTTTCTGAAATGGCTTGCGAGGGCTTTGCTCCCGAGAAGCAGCACAGGGTTCTTTCAATATCAAAACCGATCTTCTGGTAAATGTTCAGGGCCCGCGTATTTTCAATGATCACTTCCAGTACAAAGCGGCTGATGCCTTCCTGTTGCGCCAGCGGCAGGATGTAGCGGTACATCTGCTCGGTCAGCTTCTGTCCCCGCGCCGAAGGAATAACGCCGGTGCCGGCGTTGTACAGCCATTTGCCGGAGGGAGTGGAGCGGCAGCCATGCAGGATAAATCCAACCAGGCGCCCTTCATGGTAAGCGCCTGCAGACCAAGAAGGATCTATCGATTCCTGCTTCATTTTAACGGCAAGGCTTTCGGGAGTTGCCCGCACTTTAACAAGGTAGTCCGAGAAGGCTTCGTTGAACACCGGGGCAAGCGATTCGGCGTTCTCTTCGCTGAGCGGTTTTATGCTGGTCATGGCCTAAAATTAGGCACAAAAGGCCAGGCTGCTGCTTCTGTTGATACGCGGCGTTTTACAGATACTCCAACAGTTCAGCAGACTGGAAAATTAAAATATGCAAGCATTTTGCCATGATTATCCCGAACCGGATTATAGAAAGGCGGAAGCTGAGTATATTTAGAAAAAAGTATATTTAAAAGATAAAGTACGGAAATGGACCAGGTTCAGAATATAATCGAGGAGCTGAAGAGCGTCAACGCGAAGATATTTGTTGACGGCGGAAACCTCCGGATCGACTTTAAAAAGGGTACGATAAGCGACAGGCTGAAGCTCCTGATCAGGGACAACAAGGAAAGCCTGATACAGCACATCAACGAAGTAAGGGAAGCCGATAACGGCGTCATGCCCGCTGTGCCCGTGCAGGAATCCTACCCCTTGTCACCGCAGCAGCGTCAAAAGCAGTACTGGCTCAAACAATTCGAAGGCACGCTGCCTGTATTGGAGTTGCCCGGAAGAAGCAGGCCAGCCGTGCAAACGCACAACGGCGCTTCCGTGAATGCACACCTGGGCAGTGAAGCCACACAAGTACTAAAGGAGCTTTGCCGGCAGCACGGCGCTACCCTGTTCATGGGACTGCTCGCCACCGTGAAGGCGTTGTTCTATCACTACAGCGGACAGCAGGACATTATCATCGGCACGCCCATAGCCCGCCCTGAGCACGCCCACCCGGACCATATCAATATTCTTGCTTTGCGTACCCGCTTCAATCCCCAAGCTTCTTTCCGCAACCTGCTGGAGCAGGTAAAGGAAGTGACACTTGGCGCTTTTGCCCACCAGGATTTCCCCTTTGATGAACTGGTGGAAGCCCTGCAGGTAAAAAGAGACCGCAGCCGTAACCCGCTTTTCGACGTGGTGGTGATGCTCCGCAATACGCAGCCCGGTTCTGCGCCAGCGCAAGGTCCGGCGGGGCCGGAGATAAAGGCGTATGAAGGTGAGTCTCAGCAAAGCAGCAAGTCCGACCTGCTGTTTGCATTCACCGAAGGCGAAGGGCAGATCAGGCTGGACATCGAATACAATACCGACATCTATGATGCAGAGATGATAGAGCGGATGGCGCATCACCTGGAACAATTGCTGCTTCATTTGCCCCTGCACGGGGAACAATCACTTCAAACACTGGATTACCTCCGTGAAGAAGAAAAGCAACAGCTTTTATCCGGGTTCAACAACACCGCAACTGATTACCCTCAAGACAAAACCATTGCGCAGCTTTTTGAAGAGCAGGCTGCCAGAACTCCGGACGCCACAGCGCTGATATTTGAGGGAAAAATATTTACTTATAAAGAGCTGAACGAACAATCCAACCGGCTGGCCCATTGCCTCAGGAGCAATCACACCCTTCGTCCCGATGACCTGGTAGCCGTAAAGTTTGAGCGCAGCGAAAAACTTGTTATCACTTTCCTGGCCGTACTCAAATCAGGAGCCGCCTGCGTGTCCCTAGACGCAAAGCTGCCGCAGGAGCGTACAGGATACATACTGGAAGACAGCGGCTGCAGGCTGGTGATGGATGAAGAGCGCTTCGCCGGTTACATGCAACAGGCCAGTGAGTACAGCACGGAGAACCTTTCACCGTCAGGCATTCTGCCTTCACACCTTGCTTTCGTCATATACACTTCGGGTTCTACAGGCCGGCCAAAAGGCTGCATGCTGGAGCACCGCGGCATCATCAATCACCTGTACAGCAAGATCGGCCTTCTTCATTTAAAGGAAGGCAGCACCATCTGCCACAACTCGCAGCTTCATTTTGTCGGGGGAATCTGGCAGCTATGGGCGCCGCTCATTAGCGGCGGCAGGGTAGCATTGTGCAACGACGAAGAACTCAGGGACATCGACCTGCTGTTGCGGGCAGCAGCCAGGCATGGCGCCGATATAATAGAGGTGATCCCCTCGCAACTCAACGAACGCCTTTTTCGCGAAGGCAGCATTGACCTCCGTCACATACAAACGCTCATACTTACCGGCGAAAAGCTGACCCCCCATTTTGTGCGCCGCTGCTACGCGGGCAATACGCACTTGCGCATCATCAACACGTATGGACAAACCGAGTGCTCCGATGTGACTACCTCTTATCATGTTCCGCCGGAAGTACCGGACGGTCCCGTGCTGATCGGCCGCCCCATTCAAAATACCTATATGTACGTGCTTTCGCCCGGAGGCACTCTCTGTCCTACAGGCATACCCGGTGAGCTTTGTACGGGAGGCGCCGGCGTGGGCCGCGGCTACCTGAACCAGGAGGAAATGACGGCGCAGAAATTCGTGGAGAACCCCTTCCGTCCCGGCGAGCGCATGTACCGCACAGGAGACGTGGGCCGGTGGCTCCCCGACGGCACCCTGGAGATCAGCGGCCGTAAGGATGACCAGGTGAAGATAAGAGGATACAGGATCGAGACGGGCGAGATACAGCAGGTACTGCTCCGCTATGAAGGCGTGAACGAAGTGGTGCTGCTCCTGAACGAAGGAGAGGAGAAAAGCCTTACAGCCTGCATCGTCAGCAGCAGGAAGCTTAACGTGGCCGACCTGCGTGCCTACCTCTCCCGGCACATTCCCGATTATATGATTCCCGCCCGCTTTGCACAGCTTGAAAGTATTCCGCTTCTGCCCAACGGCAAGGTGGACAAGAAGGCCATTCCGGAGAAAAGCGCGGAGATGGACCTGGGTGTTGAATACGTGGCGCCACGTAATGAGACCGAGGAGCGCCTTGTTGACATCTGGAAACAACTGCTGCGCAAGGAACAGATCGGCATACACGACCACTTCTTCGAACTGGGCGGACACTCGCTCATGATGATACGGCTGGTGAGCGGGGTAAATAAATCCTTCGCCCCAAAAAACCTCCGCCTCCCCGACCTGTTGAAATACCCGACAGTGGCCCAGTTGGCAGCTTTCCTGGACAAGAGCGACGCCCCACAGCAACCATCAAATCCCTATATCATTGAACTGCGTAATGGAAGCCATGACCATATCAGCTTCATCATACCGGGAATGCCCGGCATCAGCGAAGGCTATGTGGAAATGGCCCGGCGCATACCGCGTCCCGGTGCCGTGTACGGCCTCCAGATGAAAGGTTTTATGGGAGAAGCCGCGCCGCTGGAGAAACTGGAAGACATGGCGGCGCACAACATTGCTCTTATCCGCGAAGCGGCTGCCGGGAAACGCGTCAGCATTTATGCGCACAGCTACGGCGGCAGCGTAACATACGCAATGCTGAAACTGTGGGAGAGCACGGGCCTGGAACTGGAAGAGGTCGTACTGGTTGAAAGCTATCCGGTCCAGAGGAATGTGCAGCGTAGCGTGGAATCCGAAACCACTTTTATCCGGTTCTTCCTTGCCAGCATGGGTATAAATTATAATGGCTCGGAGCGAGAGATAGGAGAGGTGCTGGAGCAGCCGCGGGAACAATGGCAGCAACTGCTAAGTAAACTCGTGAGCGAAAAGGCAGGAGTGGATACGAAAACGTTTAACAGCCTTTGGAGCCTCATGGAGCGCTCACTGGGTGTTGACTTCCATTACAGCGGCAAGCTGCCTTATTCCATAACCCTGGTGCTGGCAGCACAGGAGGGGCAGATCATGGGAACGGCTCAACCCGGATGGGAAGCTTATTACCGTGACGTACGTTTACTGCGCTCCGCCGGTGATCACTTTTCCATAGTAAAGGAACCTTATTGCTCCCAATGGCTGCCGCTTACTGCTACAGCATCGTGAAGTGCCGGAGACGGGAATCGTGAATCGTCAATCGTCAATGCTGGCTAGTAGCTTGTCGATAGCCTGGGTGATGATATGAATACTCTTCAGAAAATTTTTCCTGCCTCT
>DASWNB010000407.1:0-4927 GCA_036399455.1 Flavisolibacter sp.
AATGGTATTAGCCTGTATGCGCCCCGCCTACAAGCATCATTACCTGATGTTGATTTTTATTTAACCGCCAGGACGCGAAGACGCGAGCAGAGGTTTCACGCAATTGTCCCAACGCGGGTGGAAAAGGCGCAAAGACGCAAAGAAAGAATCCCTTACGCTTGCGGCGAAGCTTTAGCATAGAAGTGCGCTTGCGGCCGTCTCTTATCCCTTATCTCCTTGCGCCCTGGCGTCCTGGCGGTGAAGTAATAAAATCATTTTTAAGAACCGTGAGTTAACAGGCTGTGCGTGAACAAGCCATCAGCTAAAAGCTATCAGCCAACAGCTTCTCTCCTTAACATGCATCACAGCGTTACCGTCCGCTCATCGAAGCGGATGCCGTTCTCGGCAAGCTCCGCAAGGACGGGTTCGTAGATTTCCTTGATGATGGGAATATGAAGGCCTTTGGTTTTGATGGTGCCGTTAAGGATAAGGCGGGCGGCTATGCCGAGGGGAAGACCTACGGTTTTGGCCATTGCCGTGTGCAGATCATCATCGCCTTCAAGCACCAGCGTACTGGTGGCTTTGTGCTTATCGCCCCCGTGCATGAACTCTATTTCGTGGAGCATCACGATCATGTCGCGGTCGCCGGGTTGTAGGGCCAGCTTTTTTTCCAGCGAAAACTGGAGGAGCCCGGCGGCACTGCACCGTCCCAGGTTTACCAGCGTTTTCTGATCATCCAGTCCCAGGAAGAACAGTTGCTTGAGGGTGAGCTTGGCATCGTGCATCTTGTCGGCCAGCACCGATGCGGCATTGAGCTTCAGGTCTTCGATGTCCAGTTCCTGCAATGCGCCGGTTTCATTCACCACCATGAATTCCTCTATGGGCTCTACACCTTTGCGGGCAGCCTTTTCTTCCATTTCGGTCAGGTTGATAAGTTCCTGGAGCAGGTCCTTTGTGGCACTGAATTGCTCCTGCAGCTTCTGCTCCAGCCAGGGACCGAAGTTGTGTGCATCCATGTGCTCCTTGAACACCTGCGACAGCGTTTTGCCGTCGGTATCATAGCTTGCCTGCTCGTCTGTCAGCTTCAGGTCGATAATGATTTTCCAGCCGTAGATAAAATCCGGGTGGCGCAGCGTGGTGCGGACAAAGGTGGGACAGTCTTCCAGTCCGTAAATGGGTATATAGGAGAGGGAGTCGCGGTTGGGATACCAGCAGAACACATCGCCGCCGGGTACGGCTACGTACCGCTTCTCGGCAAACAGTTCTTCGTAAGACAACTGCTCGGGCTGGCCGTTGCGCTGGAAGACAGCGCCGGTCTTTCCGGCCATTACTACGTTACGGGGGTTCCAACTGATCTTGTAATGCCAGGGATTATCGTCGCTTTCGGGAGCCACCAGGCCGCCGCAGTGGGAGTAAAATGATTTGATGACAGCGCCTTCTTCCTTGATAGTGTCCAGGAGCTTTTTAGCGCTCATGTGATCTATACCGGGATCGAGCCCCATCTCGCAAAGGAAGAGCAGGCCATTGCTTTCTATATCGTGTTTCAGCGTCTTCATGGCCTCATCGACATAGGAAGCCGTAAGCAGGTTTTTCTTATGAAGGATGCAGTCCCTCGCAATCAGCAGGTGCAGGGCGGGAGGGAGGAGAGAGATAACTATGTCGGCGCTGCTTATGTAGCGGCGGCGTTCGGCTTCATTTTCTATATCGAAAGAAGCAGCCCTGCCGCTGGATGAGCCGCCTATCTTGGAAAGCGCCAGCTCGTGGTTGGCATCCACTACCGTCACCTGCCAGTTCTCCGCCTCTGCATTCTTCAGAAGGTAATCGATAAGCACCGTGGAGGACTTTCCCGCACCAAACAAAAGGACATTCTTCATCGGGCAAATGTAGGCGTGATTCGTCAATGGTGAATGGTGAATTTCCCGCGAAAACATGAGGTTCACCACAATACGCAAAAGAAGGGGCTGTTAGCTGATAGCTATTGGCTGTTAGCAGTAACAGTAACAGTAACAGTAACAACGACAGTGATTCTGCGCAACAGACACTTTATAAATGTTTTGCTTATAGGGGAACGCTCACAAGCCAACAGCTAACAGCTAACAGCCAACAGCTAACAGCCATCAGCTAACGGCTTCTCTCTACACCTGATCCAGCAACCTCTTATACTGCTTCGATGAAATATTGAGTATCCGGTACTTCACCTTTACTCCGCGGTCGGAGGAGGGAATGGGGATGACCTTGGATTTGAAAGGCTTTATATCCTGCACGGTGTAGTGTTCCGTGTGTACTACTTCGCCCTTGGGCTTAAGATATTCCACAACGATTACGACCTGTTCTACCAGGTGGTTGGAGCCGTTGTGCACGGTAAGCTCAAGGTCCTTGATGCCGCCGAGAAGGCCTACTTTATAATCGGTGCCTTTTACATGCACGAGTTTCCTGATATCCTTTGGCTTTTCGGTTTTTGGGGGAGCTTTTTCTACACTGTCAACCGCCGGAACAACTTCGCGGGTGATGGCGTTACGGTAATTAGGGTCGTTGTCCCTGGGCAGCTCGGGGGCGCTGATGGCCACTGCGGCGCTGGTGCTGTCTGCCAGCGGCGCCTGGTCGAAGCTGTCCACGATCTTCTTGATCACAAAGGCTCCAAGCACTGCACCGATGAATATAAGCGCTACGCTGAATACCTGGCCTGCAGGAAGGAAATTGCGCTTCCACAGTTCCCGGTTGCGGGGCTCACGGTAATTTTCCTGGAAGCTGGCGATCACCTCGGGTTCTTTAACCTCGCTTTCTTCTTCGATCTCCTCAACGGGAGAGGGCGCAAAAGAGGGTATAGGCTCTTTGGGCTCCTGGGGAGAAGGCCGGGATTCAGGTGCCGCCGCGGGGCGCTGGTTTGGGAGGGAAACAAAAATGCCTTTGGGGATGGGTACGGTTTCCTTGGGCCCCGGAGCGTAATGGTCAACCAGCGAGGCCAGTTCGTCCATTTCCTCAGGGTAGCTCCACGAGGTGCTGGCGCCTTCCTGCCACAGCAGGTCAAAGGGCTTCAGCTTCATGCCGGATAATTCTTCCAAAGAGTAGGGACCGCTCTGCCGGTTATCTCTCAATAACAAATAACACTTCATAAATCACAGTTTTCATACACTCTTATCAAAGAAAAATCTGTGCCCGTTGCCGGAAATGTGCATAAAAGAGAACGATGACCGATAAGCGACCACCGATAACCGTATTTTCCTCTTTGGTCATCGGTAGTCGGTTAGCGGTTGTCGGTTATCGGTCAACTGTTGATAAAATGCCCCTGTTTATCAGGTTGTTCGGCATAAAAAAGGTAGATTTGCGAACCTTAAAAACCCCCTATAACGCTGACGAATGGAAGATAATTATCAACCGCAGGAAACGAATGACATTGACCGGATCATACCCGTCAACATCGAAGAACAGATGAAGACGGCCTATATCGACTACTCCATGTCCGTGATCGTTGGCCGGGCACTGCCCGATGTACGCGACGGCCTCAAGCCGGTTCACCGCCGTATCCTGTTTGCCATGAACGAACTGGGAATGAGCTATTCCCGCCCTTATAAAAAATCTGCCCGTATCGTGGGTGAAGTGCTGGGTAAGTACCACCCCCACGGCGACACATCCGTTTACGACGCGATGGTGCGCATGGTGCAGGACTGGAGCATGCGCTACACCATGGTCGACGGCCAGGGTAACTTCGGCAGCCAGGACGGCGACGGACCGGCGGCCATGCGTTACACCGAAGCCCGCCTCCAGCGTCTTGCCGAACACATGCTGCAGGACATAGAAAAAGACACTGTCGACTTCCAGTTGAACTTCGATGATTCACTCCAGGAGCCTACGGTGCTGCCCACACGCATTCCCCAACTGCTGGTGAACGGCTCCAGCGGTATTGCCGTGGGCATGGCCACCAACATGATGCCCCAGAACCTGAGCGAAGTGGTGGACGGCTGTATTGCCTATATCGACAACAGGGAAATCACCATAGACGAGTTGATGCAGCACGTAAAGGCGCCCGACTTTCCCACCGGTGGTACCATCTACGGAATGGAAGGCATTAAGGCTGCCTACAACTTCGGCCGGGGCCGCGTAGTGCTGCGCGGCAAGCTGCACGTGGATACCAAACCCAGTGGACGCGAGCAGATCATCATCACCGAAACGCCTTACCAGGTAAACCGCGACGCCCTTTGCGACCGTATCGGCCAACTGGTGAACGATAAGACCATCGAAGGCATCGCCCACGTAAACAACGAATCGAACCAGAAAGAAGGCACGCGTGTAGTGCTGGACCTGAAGCGCGACGCCGTTGCCAACGTCATCATCAACCAGCTTTTTAAATTCACCGAGCTGCAAACCAGCTACGGTATCAATAACGTAGTTATCGTCAAGGGCCGTCCCCGCCTCCTTAACCTGAAGGAACTGATCGCCGAGTTCGTGGAGTTCCGCCACGAGGTGGTGGTGCGCAGGACCAGGTTCGAGCTCAGGGAAGCCGAAAAGAGGGCCCATATCCTCCAGGGCTATCTCATTGCGCTGGACCACCTGGACGAAGTAATAAGGCTGATCCGCGCCTCGGCTACGCCGGACATTGCACGGGAAAGCCTGGTGAACGCAGGCTGGGGCCTGGACGATATCCAGGCCAAGGCCATACTGGAGCTGCGCCTGCAGCGCCTCACCGGCATGGAACGCGACAAGATCAAGCAGGAATACGACGAGCTGATGACCCTGATCGCCCACCTCAAAGAGCTGCTGAGCAACGAAGGCATGCGCTACGACGTGATCAAGACCGAGCTGCAGGAAGTAAAGGAAAAATTCGGCGATGCCCGCCGTACGGAGATCACCTACCTGGACAACGAGGTAAGCATCAAGGATCTTATCAAGGAAGAAGACGTAGTGATCACCATATCGCACCTGGGTTATATCAAACGCACTTCGGTTTCTG
>DASWNB010000408.1:0-5012 GCA_036399455.1 Flavisolibacter sp.
CCTGCGTAAGCACCATAAAGTGGCCATTTGAGCCTGGTCCCACAAAGCCCAGGCAAAGAATATCGCCTGCCTGAGCGGTGGAAAACCCTGATTTCGATTGGCCAATGTAGCCGAGTATGTCGATCTTACCGGGATCTACACATCCTGCTATGTACGACCAGGGACTTGCGCTGCTATCCAGTGCTGCCAGCGAAACCGCAAACTGGTAGGCTTCGGGAACAACACCCAAAACAGGAGGGAAACTGGTGCCGGGAATGGAACGGAACGCCTGGTGCAATTGGCAGTACGCATTTGTTTCCGTGGTATTTCCGCCGGTGGCGGCCAGCACCCTGCAGGCAAATCCAACACAATCAATGGTGGAGTTGAACGTGTTGTTGCTGCTGTAGTAAGCGGCATTGGGAAAACGGTCGGGGCGGGGCCATACTTCCTGGAAGGCGGCCGGCGTGGTGGTGTAGTACTGCGGGTTGGGATTGACGTACTTGTCGGTGATGTTGAACACCTGGTTGTTATAATTCACCTGCGAGCCGCTGATGCTTGCACCCGGAACCTGGATATATCCCTGCTCCGCGAGGAAGGGCATCGAGGCGGCCGCGGCCGCGGCAAGTACATTGTCAAAATAATCGGCATTGTAATCTGCCGGACTGGCAAAGTAGTTTTTCTCAGACATGAATGATGGCTTTTTAAAGGATTCAAATAGTGGTTCGGGGCGCTAAGATTGACGCTTTACTTTGCTCCCGGTAGAGTATTAATACGGATTGTGCTTTGGATAAGGGGAAGCTCTGAGGGGGCGATTACCGATGATAGACCACCGATAACCGGGCTTTGGCTTATGGCTGCGCTTAAAACTTGCAGCGGTTTAATGAAAGAACAGAAACACATAGCTGAACGTGAACAAAACTCTCAGCTCGCTGCTAACAACTCGCATCTGGGATTATAATTCGATCAGAAAAGCTCCAAAGGCATGGTTATGGCTAAATTTGAAAAGAATTGCTTCTCATTGAACCTAAAGATGATGATGAAACTTTTTCTCCTTTCAACCCTTTGCCTTTTTTCCTTTCACCTTAACGCCCAGGTTGAGCGCGAAGATGTTCCCCCGCCCGCAAATACATTGATAAAGCTTCACGACAGGCAGGTTACCGGCAAGGTGGTGGACGGCAGTACCGGCACGGCGCTCGAAGCGGTTTCGGTACAGGTGTATGCAACCTTCACTGACAGCAGCGGGCGCAGCAGGGACAGCCTCGTGGCAGGAATGTTCACCCGAAGGAATGGCGATTTCAGCTTTACCGGACTGCCCCGCACCGACAGCATGCGCGTAGTAGTGTCCGGCATCGGCTACGGGCAGAGATCCATTCCCGTACAGGTAAAGGACGAAGCAGGCGTTGACCTCGGTAATATCTCCATAGAACCGGAAAGCCGCGAGCTGGCGAACGTGGTCATCTCCACCAGCAGGACCGCCCTGCAAATGGGCATTGACCGCAAGGTATTTTCAGTAGAGCAGAACCTTACCGCTACGGGCGGCACGGCGCTCGACGTGATGCGCAATATTCCATCGGTTACGGTGGACGTGGAGGGGAATGTCCAGCTTCGCAATGCACAGCCCCAGATATTCGTGGACGGCCGTCCTACCATACTCACGCTGGACCAGATACCCGCAGACCAGATCGACCGCGTAGAGCTGATCACCAATCCCTCCGCCAAATTTGATGCAGCCAGTTCGGGAGGCATTATCAACGTGGTGATGAAACGCAACCGCAGGCTCGGCCTGAACGGAGTGGTTACCGCAGGCGTGGGGCATCCCGGCATTTACAATGGTAATCTTACCCTGAACGTACGCCAGGGCAAGCTGAACTTTTTTGCCAGCGGCGCCTATAACCGCTCGGGAGGAAGGGCCAAGGGAGAGACCTTCCGGCAAAACAAATCGGGCGGTATTATCGACAACTACTTCAACCAATACTCATGGACCGAAAGCCGCCGCAGGTTCAACTCGGTGCGCTTTGGCCTTGACTTCTTTGCCACGGGCAGAACCACTTTATCCGCCACGCAAAACATCGTGGGCGGACGATTTTCAAACGATGAAGACCAGGACCAGGAATACCTTGATGCAGGCAGGCAACAGGAACGTTACGGCATCCGCCATGCCGAAGGCAGGAACGGCTTCAAAAGGTACAATACGCAGCTTACTCTTACCCACCGCTTTGCAGAGCAGGGCAAGGAGCTGAGCGCTTCCGCCAATTACAACTACGGCAACGGGAACGAATCATCAAGCATTATCAACTCTTTCTTCCTGCCGGACGGCAGCCCGTTCAGCGATCCTGCGCGGGTGCGTAACCAGGGAAGCAACAATAACGACCAATACACCTTTCAGGTGGATTTCACCGACCCTGCGGGAGAAGATTCGAAGCTGGAGGCCGGGCTGCGTTCCTTTACCAACAAGCAGCAAAGCCTTTTCTCTTCCTTCTCGCTGGAGAACGGCTCCGAAACCCTGCTGCCGCTGGGCAACAACTATGCATACTCCGAAAACATTCATGCCGCTTATGTTTCCTGGTCGGATGCGCTGAAAAGCTTTTCTTACCAGGCAGGACTGCGTGCAGAAGTGTCGCGCTTTGAAGGTGAGCTGATCGACAGCGCCAAGACTTTCGGGTACAGCTACCCGCGCAATATGAAGCGGTTCTTCGACGCGCTGTTTCCAAGTCTTTTCCTGAGCAAAAAGCTGGGCGAGAATGCAGAGGTGCAGCTCAATTATACAAGACGCATCCGCCGTCCCAATTTCTGGCAGCTCAGTCCTTTCATCGATATCAACGACCCGGTGAACCTCCGCCGCGGCAACCCTGAGCTGCAACCCGAGTTCACCAATTCCTTCGAATTCAACTACAGCCAGGACTACGAAAAAGGAAACTTCCTGGGCGTGGTGTATTACCGCAACAACAGGGGCGATATCACACGTTACAGCGACACCATCAGCGCAAGCCTTTACGCACAACTGAACAACGCGGCGGTTGATCCCAACGCCATTCTCAACACCTTCATCAATGCCCGCAGCACCAACAGCCTGGGGCTGGAGCTAACGCTTCAACATAAATTCTCCGACCGCTTTGATATTGTTCCTACCGTAGATATGGAATATGAAAAAGTCAACGCCGATGCCGGGGGGCTGAACCTGACCAACAGCGGTTTCAACTGGGAAGGAAAGCTTACGCTGAATTACAAAATACCCGACACGGAAACGCATTTGCTGAAAAGCTCCGGCTTCCAGCTTATGGGCGAATACGAATCACGCGAGGTGACCGCACAGGGAAGAAATGCGCCTCAGTACCGCGTGGACTTTGCCTTCCGGAAAGACTTCCTCAAAGACAAGCGTGCTTCCCTCACTTTCAACATCAACGACGTTTTTAACACGCACCGCTTCGGCAACATTTTCGACACTGAAACATTCTACCAGGAATCCTACAGGAGAAGAAACGTACGCACCGTGCGCCTCACGCTGAGCTATAAATTTGGAAAGGATGAATTCAGCCTGTTCAGGAGAAATGATGATCGTAGCAACGGAGAGGATGATTGATGAAGTGTTGCGGGGCGGCTGCAAGCAGGGCGGTTCTATAATCTATAGTTTTCTATCTGCCTTAGATGAACCTCATAGATGTTTGCCTTTTCTCCTCAGCGGGACAAAAGGTGGAAAACACTATAAAGGCTGATTGAAATAAAAAAAGATTCACCTAAGAAATACATTTTAATAACTATACTGATGTATCCTAAAAGGTCATGCCTTATGTGCAATCATTCTGTTACTGAAAGAAAAGAATGACTGCACACAAGGCATGGTTGTGAATAGAAAACACTATGTGCGGGAGAAGGCCGGCTATCAGCCATGAGCCGTTAGCTTACTTATACCCAATGATCTTCACCGTTCCGGAAATATTTCCCCCGGTAGCCTCCAGCCTGAGCTTTTGCGTAGCCTGGTTTGCAGCCCTTTTGGCCACTCCGGAATAGCTGATCACATCGCCAGAGGCATTGATGAATCCCCCGGTACACCGTACAGTGGGATAAGTAGATGTATTGTCCGGGTCGGCAAGCACTATGGTGCCGTAGTAGGAATCAGAGGCAGCATTGCTAAGATCGGTGCCCAACATGATGTGCGTATTTGTCAGGTTGTTGTGGGAAAAATTATAGTTATTGCTGCCATCGGTATAGGTAAAGGCAAATTTGTAGTCGCCGACAGAGGTGTCGAAGGTGGTACCATTGCTGCTCAGGGACAGATTGAGGTCTCCCATTGCTGCTGAAGGGCGGATGTTTATGAATTCCAATTCTATTTTGTCGTACAGCGTGTAATAGCTGCTCAGGTCAATATCGAATGTGGCGGCGTTGGAAACCGTAACCGTGTTCAGCACCAGTGCCGCGGCTACGGGTGCAGGCTGTGCGGAGCTGGTGCCGTTGTTGCCCAGCACATACCCGGGTGCAATGGGTGAAGATGCGCTGCCGCTGCCAATAGTTTTCCAGGTGCTGCCATTATAATATTGAAAGGCGCTGCTGTCAGTATTGTACAGGAGCAGTCCGTTGTGAAGATCGCCGGAAGCAATGCTGCCGATCTGAGTGGTGGTGAGCTTGGGCAGCAATACGCCGCTATTGGTGCTCACCACTTCAAGCGCCGCCTTTGGAGTTACATCGGTTTCCGTAAGGTTGTTGCCGAAGCCTGCCGTGTTGATCTGCGTACGGCCGCTGTACTGCACGGTCAGTGCATTGGAGCGCACCAGTCCTGAACGGTTGCTGCCGTTGCCAACGGCAAGCACAACATGGTTGGGCTGGATCGTATGAGAACCCGCCAACAGGCTGTCATAACGTATGTAAGGGTAAGAGGTGAATTCCACGTTGCTGTTGCCCAGCGAAGTTGAAGCAAATGATTTATTGTAAAGGTGCACGCCGGCCGTAAGTTGTGCAGCACCTCCAAACCTGTTCACCATACCCGTGGTAAGGCATCCCATTGTGGGTACCTGGCTGTGGTTGTAAAAGCCAAACCA
>DASWNB010000409.1:0-3228 GCA_036399455.1 Flavisolibacter sp.
AACTGCCCGCCGATATGGAATGGACCGGCAAGGTCATCCGCGACATTTGCTACCACAATGCAGCGGGTTATTTCAACTGGACAGATGTAAAGGCTACCGCTCAAATGGAAACCGCCGTATGAGCAAGGTGCTGTGTTTTGGAGAATTGCTGATGCGCCTGTCGCCCGAGCTGGGAGGCAGGTGGATCGAGCAGCGTACCCTGCCCGTGTTCATCGGCGGCGCAGAGTTGAACGCAGCCACGGCGCTGGCGCTCTGGAACGTACCCGTATCTTACTGCACTGCTCTTCCCGATAACTACTTATCCGCCGAGATCGTGGAGTCCGTCCGCAACAGGGGCATCGATACTTCACGCATCCGCTACTCGGGCAACCGCATCGGCTCTTATTATCTCCCGCAAGGGGCAGACCTCAAAGCCGCAGGCGTGATCTATGACCGGGCCTATTCTTCTTTCTGGGAACTGAAGCCGGGTGAGCTTGATTGGGACCAGGTACTTGAAGGCGTGTCGTGGTTTCACTTCAGCGCCATCAATCCCGCACTGAATGCCGATGCCGCCGAAGTATGCCGCCAGGGAGCGGAAGCTGCCGCAAGAAAAGGCATCACCGTTTCGGTTGACCTGAACTACCGCGCCAGGTTGTGGCAGTACGGCAAGCAGCCTTCGGAAGTGATGCCTGCGCTGGTGGAGCATTGCCACCTGGTGATGGGAAATATCTGGGCCGCCGAAAAAATGCTCGGCATTGCGGTAAGCAAGGACCTCGGCGATAATAAAGAGGCGTATTTGGAACAGGCGGAAAGAACATCGGAAGATATCCTGAAGCAGTTCCCCAACTGCCGCCAGGCAGCCAACACCTTCCGCTTTGATGCAGGCGCAGGAGTGAACTACTACGCCACGCTGTACACAGAAGGAAATCTCCTTGTCTCCACCGGGCACCATACCGACCATATCGTGGACAAGGTGGGCAGCGGCGATACTTTCATGGCGGGATTGGTTTATGGAAACGTGAACAATATGCCGCCACAGCAGGTCATTGAATTTGCAGCGGCTGCTGCTTTCAGCAAATTATTCATCACAGGCGACGCCACTACAATAACGGCGGAAGAGATAAAGAACCTATACCCCGAGCATGCATAAGAAGGAAGAAACCATAAAAGCTTTACTCGCACAAAAACTGCTGCCCCTGTACTACCAGGAAGATACCGGGCAGTGCATCGACATACTCAAGGCGCTCTATGCAGCAGGCATCCGGCTGGTGGAGTTCACCAACAGGGGAAGCATGGCGCTGGAGAATTTCATCGTCCTGAAAAAACTGTCTGCTCAAACCATGGAGGGAATGCAGCTTGGCATCGGCACCATAAAAACAGCGGCTCAGGCGGAGCAATACATAAAGGCTGGCGCCGATTTCATCGTAGCGCCTACCATCAATACGGAAGTGGCAACCGCTGTGCGGCAGGCGGAACTGCTGTGGATACCCGGATGCATGACGCCCACCGAGATTTCGCAGGCGGAAGAAGCAGGCGCCACGCTGGTAAAGATCTTCCCCGGCAACATACTTGGTCCCGGTTACATCAGCGCCATAAAGGAACTATTCCCTTCCATACGCTTCATGCCTACGGGCGGAGTTGAAGTGGAAAGGGAGAACCTGGTTGCATGGTTTAAAGCAGGCGTAGTGGCCGTAGGCATGGGCAGCAAGCTCATATCAAAGGAAAGGATAGAAGGAGGGAAGTACGACGAGATAAGGAGCGAAACAGAAAAAGCATTGCAACTGATAAAAGAAGTAAGCTAAGCACCGCGGCCATACCCCGCATCCGTTTTCAATAACATTGCTTGACACCATAAACCAAATTCATGATTGCACAGCAAGCCGAAAGTCAAACAGGAGCAGAGCAGAGCGGCAAAGGAGTGGGACGCTACAGGTGGACCATCTGCGCCCTGGTCTTTTTCGCCACTACCATCAACTATCTCGACCGGCAGGTTATCAGCCTTGTAAAGGAACACCTCGATGCGGAATTCGGGTGGACCAAAACCGATTACGCAAACATCACCGTAGCCTTCCAGCTTTCCTATGCCGTGGCCATGTTTGGCGTTGGCCGCCTGATTGACAAGCTGGGAACAAAAATCGGTTATGCCTTGTCGTTAATTGCGTGGAGCCTTGCAGCCATAGGCCATGCCCTGATCAAAACCACCACCGGCTTTTTCGTGGCCCGTGCCGCGCTGGGTGTTACCGAATCGGGCAACTTCCCCGCAGCCATCAAGGCAACGGCGGAATGGTTCCCCAAAAAAGAAAGAGCTTTGGCAACGGGCATCTTCAACTCCGGTTCCAACATCGGGGCCATCATAGCCCCGCTCACCGTTCCGTTCATTGCCGCTGCGCTGGACTGGCGCTGGGCCTTTGTCATCACCGGCGCCGTAGGCCTGATCTGGCTTTTCTTCTGGTTCTGGCTGTATGAAATCCCCTCACGCCAAAAAAGATTAAGCAAGACCGAATACGATTATATCCACAGCGACCCCGATGAAGAAAAAGTATCCGACGATGTAGCCGATCATGGCGGCGCTAAAATAACCTGGGGCAAGCTGTTGGGCTTTAAGCAAACCTGGGCTTTTGCTCTGGGCAAGTTCCTCACCGACGGCATCTGGTGGTTCTATCTTTTCTGGCTTCCTGATTTCCTGTTGGAGCAATACGGCCTTACCAGCACGCAGATAGCAGTTCCCGTGGCCCTTGTTTATACGATTGCCGCTGCGGGCAGCATCTTTGGCGGCTGGCTTCCCATGAATTTTATCCGGAACGGCCTGCCCGTGTTCAGGGCCCGTAAAACATCCATGCTCATTTATGCTGTTTGTGCATTGCCCGTAGTAACCGCCCAACTGCTGGGTGATTACAGCATGTGGTTCGCGGTGTCCATCATTGGCTTTGCCGCCGCCGCGCACCAGGCATGGAGCGCCAACATCTTCACTACTGTTTCCGATATGTTCCCCAAGCGTGCAGTGGGTTCCGTTACCGGCATCGGCGGCATGGCCGGGGGCCTGGGCGGCATCCTCATCTCCAAAGCAGCCGGCTACCTCTTCGATCATTACAAAGGTCTGGGCAGCATAGAAACGGGTTATTACATCATGTTCATCATCTGCGGTCTTTCTTACCTCGCCGCATGGCTCGTAATGCATTTTCTTGTTCCAAGGATGAAGAGAGTGGATATTTAGGAGGAATTGAACCGCCAAGACGCGAAGACGCGAGG
>DASWNB010000410.1:0-1910 GCA_036399455.1 Flavisolibacter sp.
AATAGAAGGCGCCACCCGCCTCGACCGTCATTCAGTGATCAATGCAGGCCATTACACTAACGTGGTAACGCCAAAGGAAACCTTCAGTGCTGTTATGGGCGGCCGCGATCCCAAGCTGCTGATGGACATCCACAGCGTAAGCAAGGTAAATACGGTAGACCTGAACGAACTGCCCGGACCAGCCACAGGCGCTACCTTCAACGGCAATCCATCCGCCACCGGCACCAACGTCACCGACGTAAAAACAGGCCAGGGAAGGAACATCGCCGGCACGGACAGCACCAACCCGGTGACGCCGTAAAGTGAATGGTGAATGGTCAAGGTGAATAGAGATCGTGAATCGTGAATCGTCAATCGTGAATAGGGAGAAGGTAAAAGGTAAAAGGTAGAGGGCGGGAGCTAAAGAACACTAAACACACTAAACAAAAGCTAACAGCTAATAGCTATAAGCCAAAAGCTTGCAGCTTGCAGCTAGCAGCCTGAAGCTGACAATATGTACTTACTACAATTCGACTGGTGGATCATCCTGGAGAAACTGATCCTGATCGCGGCGATCGTTACGCTGTCGATGATCGTGGCCATGTACAGCACCTATGCGGAAAGGAAGATAGCGGCTTTCCTGCAGGACCGTGTTGGTCCCAACAGGGCTGGCCCTTTTGGTCTTCTCCAGCCGCTGGCGGATGGACTGAAGTTCTTTTTCAAGGAAGAGATCATACCGCTGGCCTCGTCCAAGGCCCTGTTTATCCTGGGCCCCATGCTGGCCATGATCGTGGCGCTGCTCACCAGCGCGGTCATTCCCTGGGGCGGCACCATAGATGTGGCAGGACGCCAGGTTCCCCTCCAGATCACCGACGTCAACATTGGTGTGCTCTTCATCTTCGGGGTGGTGAGCCTGGGTGTTTACGGCATTATGATCGGCGGGTGGGCCTCCAACAATAAATTCTCACTTCTGGCTGCCGTCAGGGGCGCCTCGCAGATGATCTCCTACGAGCTGGCGATGGGCCTTTCGCTCATTTCCGTCATCTTCATTACCGGCGACCTCAAGATGAGCGTAATTGTAAGAGAGCAGATGGCCAACGGATGGAACATCATCTACCAGCCCCTGGGCTTTCTTATCTTCTTTGTATGCGCCCTGGCAGAGTGCAACCGTACGCCCTTTGACCTGGCGGAAGCAGAGAACGAGCTCAACTTTGGCTACCACCAGGAGTACTCATCCATGAAGCTCGGTTTTTATCTCTTTGCCGAATACATCAATATGTTCATCAGTTGCGTGGTGATCTCCACCCTGTTCTTTGGCGGGTACGACATCCCGTTCTTTAACGAGCAGGCCGCCTGGGGTAACGCGTGGTGGGCAGGGCTGATCGGCTTTGCCGTGCTGATGGCCAAGGCATCCTTCTTCATCTTCCTGTTCATGTGGATCCGCTGGACCCTCCCGCGCTTCCGCTACGACCAGTTGATGAACCTGGGCTGGAAAGGCCTCCTGCCGCTGGCTTTGCTTAACATGATCATTACTGCGCTGGTGGTACTGCTGTTGAATAAATAAGCTTTTTATAGTCCCGGCCCAACGAAAACGCTAATTTTGCACCCGTAAAAAGAAAGTGAAAAGCCCATAATGCAATCATTAACAAATAGAAATAAACAGGTTGAGCGCAAGCCGATGACGATTTGGGAAAAATTGTACCTGCCCGCCATCTTCAAAGGGATGGGCATTACAATGAGCCACTTCTTCAAAAAGAAGCCCACCATCAACTACCCAGAGGAAAAGCGTCCCTTTTCATCCGTGTTTCGTGGCGTGCAGATCCTGAACCGCGACGAGGAAGGACGTGAGCGCTGCACCGCCTGCGGATTATGTGCCGTTGCCTGTCCCGCCGAAGCCATCACTATGGAAGCCGCCGAAAGGCAGCCCGGCG
>DASWNB010000411.1:0-2857 GCA_036399455.1 Flavisolibacter sp.
CACGGATACGGCACGCATCACCCTGGGTTCCTATCCCACGGGCGCATCGCCGGTTTTGAAAGTAAGGCTTGAAAGAAGAGACGCGGCCACCAACAAGCTGCTGATCTCCTATAGCTATGAGTTCACCAAACAATAAAGCAACAAGCAATGAAAAAAATATTATTCAGCATCATCAGTTTCCTGGCTTTCGGCTTCATGGCCCAGGCCCAGGTTACCTTTTCACCGGGCACCTTTACCGCGGAAGACCAGGTTACCCTTACGGTTAACGTAACGGGCAGCAGGGGCGGCTCCATGGAGAACCAGCCCGAGGCCTATATCTGGATATTCGCCAACGTAAGCGGCAGGGGCACTCCCACGGACGGCGTTGTAAACACCGCCTGGGGCAACTCACCAGCAGCGGCAAAAATGACCAAGACCGGTCCCAACACGTACACTTATACCTTTACGCCTACTACCATGTTCCAGCGGGCTCCCGGCGAGCTGTTCGACTTTGGCTTCCTGGTAAAGGCAAAGGACGGCTCACGCCAGACAGACGACTTCAAGCCTTTCGCATTCGACCCGCTGATCTTCACGCCCAACAAGCTGCGGATATTCCCGCTGAAAGTGGGCAGGGAAGACGTGGTGACGATGAACTTCGAACCCAGGCTGGGATCTACTGTAGATGAGCAAAGGATGACACCCGTATCGGCCACGGTAACGATGTACGACAATACCGGCGCGCAGGTGGGCAGCCCCATGACCTTTAACGCCCAGCAAACTTCCGACGGCATCTGGAGCGCCAGTTTCATTCCCGTGAACTCCTTTACCGCTCCCGCCGGCCGCAAGCTGCAAAGGTTCACCTATAAATTCAACGGCACTGTATTCGGCACTACCGGCGCTCCCCAGACGGTAAGCTCGTCTGAAGCTTCAGTGGAATTCATTGAAATGAAATAAATGAAAAATAGTATGAAAAAGATATTGCTTGCTTTACTGTCCGTCATCACCATCCTAGCAGCCTGCAAGAAGCCTGACCTGGCCGGTGACGACCCCACGGGAGAAGGCCTTGTTCCCTTCACCCTGCAAACGCCCAGCTCGGGTACCAACCTGGTGCTGAACGCCGCAACGCCCAATGCCACGGTGGATATCACCTGGACGCCTTCAACGCCCGGCCTCAATACGGCGCCCACCTACAGGTGGATCGCTGCCCTGAAAACCGGCAGCCTGGATAACCCCGTCATTTCCATTCCTTCCAACAACAGCGGCAAGGACCCGAAGCTGACCCTCACGTATAAGAACATCGACGACGCACTGAAAGCAGCCGGCGTTGCCGATGGCGCTAAGGCGGACCTGATATGGAGCGTGGAGGCCGACAACGGTTCCACTAAAATAAGGTCCCAGAACTCCTTCAATATTTCCATTACGCGTTTTAAGGACGGTGTGACTCCCTTCCAGTTGCTGGCGCCCGCTTCCTCCACTACCAACCTGGAAGTGAACCCCACATCCACTTCGGACGTGATCACTTTCCGCTGGCAGAAGGCCTTCCCCGCCGATGCTACCAAGCCGGTAACCTACGTGGTGCATTTTGCCCGTGAAGGACAGTCGGTAGAAGCGCCCCTGTTCACCATCCGCTCCAGGAACAACGGCGCGGACACCCTGCTGGAGATCTCTCCCAAGCAGCTCAGCGATTCCCTGGACAAATACGGCATCACCGATATGAGCCAGGCTGCCAGGCTGACCTGGAGCGTAAAGGCTACTTCAGGCACCTTCTCCATGTGGGCCACTTATCCCAACACGCTGTATGTGCTGAGAGAAGTGAACCTGTTCCTGGTAGGCGGCGATTCGCCTGCAGGCTGGACGCCCACCGCTGCCCTGCAGTTCATCCAGGATAAATCCAGGTCGGGAGTGTACTACATCTACACCTATCTCGCCGCAGGCAACAACGGCTTCAAGCTTCTGTCGATGAAAGCCGACTGGAGCGCAGCCGGCCAAAGGGTCTTCGGCGAAGTGAATGGCGCAGATCAATCGGGTAACAATCCTGCCAACAATACGGGCAACCTCACCGCCAACGGCGGCGGCAACAACATTGCTACGCCTAACGGAAGCGGCGTTTACCGCATCACCGTTGACCTGCCCAACAATAAATACTACGTACAGAAAGAGCACGGCCGCATGGGTTTTGTAGGCGGAGGCACCGCAGCAGGCTGGAATCCCAGCGCTGTATTCCCCGCGCAGCAGATGGGCTTCGTGTCCACCAACCTGTTCCTCGGCATCACCAACATCACCCAAGGCGGTGAGTTCAAGATGCTGGACAACAGCGACTGGCCCAACGGCAATATGACCTATACCAGGGATTATGAAGATGGCGGCGCAGGAAAGCTGAAAGAAGACGGCGGTCCCAACTTCACCTGGCCCAACGCTACCGGTCCTGTACGCTTCATCTGGGATTACCGCGATGTAAAGAATCCCACCTATACCATGAACTCCGCCGCTCAAATGCGTGTTGTGGGTGATGGCATGCAGGGTGTGAACGCCTGGGATCCGGGTGCAAGCCCCCAGATGACCTACATGGGCAACGGCAGGTGGCAGATCACGCTGAACCTGATTAGCGGCAGGGACATCAAGTTCCTGGCCGGCGATGCCTGGGGCGCCTTTGACTACGAAGACGCCAGCGGCGGCAGCACTGCTACCGGCACGCCCCGCAAGGCTGCCTGGGACGGCGGCCCCAACTTCAAAACACCTGCTGCTTCCGGCAGCTACACCATTGTGCTGGATGAGTATGCGCAAACAGTAACGATTAACTAAGAAGTCCACGGACCACAGTCAACGGTCCACAGACGGCTCCGATAATGCAAGAAACCTCACAGTACCTACTGTGAGG
>DASWNB010000412.1:0-1514 GCA_036399455.1 Flavisolibacter sp.
TTCACGATTGACGATTAACGACTGCACCCGCCGCCAGATACCTAATGCCTTTGATGCGGCATAAGAAACATCGCGGAAAGAACGGACCCAGCGGATGCCACGGATGGCGTTGGTGAGAAAGACTTCTTCGGCGTGACGGAGGTCTTCTTCGCTTACCTCCTGCTGCTCTACGCGGTAGCCCATATCCTTTAATTCATTGATGAGAAAGCGGCGCATGACACCGCTGACACAGCCCTGGTGAAGAGCCGGGGTGAGGATGTCATTTCCTTTTATTAAAAAAATATTGGCTTTGGAGCTGTCGCAGATATGGTTGTCGCCGTTGAGCACCAGCGCATCGTCCAGGCCTTTCTCCCTTGCAAAGAGCTCGGCCATTACATACGGAAGATGGTTGGCGGTCTTGAGGTTGGCAAAAGCATCGGCGGACTTGCGGGCATAAGGATAGATATCGATGGCCCAGCCTTCTTCATTCCATTGGTCCGCTTCTTCGGACAGTGGGGAGGCTTCGGCCAGGTAATCGGCGCCGCCGCGGCTGTTCCTGAACACGGCCAGGCGTACGCGGGCAAGGTCAGAGCAGTTATTCCTGGAGCAGAGGTCGAGGAGGGCGGAAGCGAGGGCGGGGCGGTCCCGGGGAAGAGTGGAGGGGCCATTCATTCGCATCAGTCCCAAACCAAGAAAGAGGCGGTCGAAGTGGAATTCCTCCAGGAGTATTTTGCCTGAGGATACTTTAATCGTTTCAAACAGCCCGTCGCCGTAGCGGAAGCCGCGGTTACCAGGCTCCAGCAGCGGGCCGTAAGGAAGAAATTCGTTGTTGAGGAGAACGAGGGGTGAAGGGTGAATGGCCAAGGTGTGTTCTGGTGTGTTTCTGGTTTCTTGTTTATGGTTTCTGGTTGGGTCCTTCCTATGGTTCGCAGCTTCTTTCGAACCACCAAGGCACGGGACACGAAGGTTTTCACAAAGAGAGGGTTGTTTTCAGGGACCAGAAACGGTATAGCAGGCTTCTTGCCGGCAGTGTTAAAGCGCACGAGGAACGTGCCGGAGGCACGTAGCGGTTATCGGTCGTCGTTTATCGGATATCTCTTCACGCTTGCTCCACGATGCCTGCCTTGACAGCGTACATCACCAGGCCGGCCATGGATTTGACACCGGTTTTGGTTTTGAGCTTGTCGCGGATAGCTTCCACGGTGCGGGGACTGAGGTCCACGATGTCGGCGATCTCCTTGGTGCTTTTCTCTTCACACATCAATTTAAGGATGGTTACTTCCTTGTCGCTCAACTGCACGTCGGGGATAGCGGATTCAGCGGGCTTTTTCATGCGCAGGCCGCTCAGCAGCGCTTTATTGGTGAGGTCGTTGAAATAGAATTCAGATTCGTAGCATGTACGGATGGCCTGGTAGATCATTTCGCAGTCCGATTCCTTGGTGAGGTAGGAATTGGCGCCGATCTCCATCATGCGTGTGATCATGGAAGGATCGTTGATCATGGAAAGCATGATGACCTTCATGTCCGGGTAGATC